>NZ_LYTG01000031.1:0-51725 GCF_001816105.1 Exiguobacterium sp. SH31 | reverse complement strand
GCTTTTTATGTGCACTCATGCGAGCGAACTTTCTCGCTCGGCTAATTCGTATTGGAGTATGTACGTCAATTCTACATGTACTTGATCTGAAAAGTTAGTCTTTCTGACGTGCGTACGTGGTCGTAATCCACATTCCAAAGCAATATCGATGATTGTCCGGATCTGATTTTCCGTATAAAAACGTTTGCGTCCCATCGTGAACGGGGTCGGCGGTAACACGCCGTCCGTCTCCCATTTGATCAACTGTTGCTGGCTGCGTGGGATGCCGGCAACGGTGAAGGCGCGACTCAATTCTTTAAGCGGATAGACAATTAAATGGCGCCCGTTATATTGAAATGGTTTACCTAGTTCGGGACGATATGCATCCCATTCGGTCGCAAAGAACGTTAAATCGATCGTGTCAACTTCAAATTGAGCGGAAGGAATTGGCGTGGCGAGTGCGATGTCTAAGTTGTTCATCTAGTGTTAGCTCCTTCTTCAAGTCTGCCGGGTAGTAGTACCCTCCCTCGTATAGTACCCTATTTTCAAAAATTTAACTGTTCATTTTTTGAAAGCGTGGCAATGAATTTATGGGACTTTCGATGCGGTTGTAAAATTTACACAACGTCTATAAAAATACCCTAAATGGTATGGTGATGCAAGTCATAGGAATGATTTGAGACAAACATAGCGACTGCTTGGCGATGTGGTTCAAAAGTCACGGTTGGAACATTTACGATTTTTGAGCAAAACGGTTTCTTCATCGGTTAATAAGGGCGAAGGAGGTGAGACATATGGCAGTGTATCGAGAATATGCAAGCGTTTTTTATCTCGACACGAAACGGCTCGTTGACGGCAAGGAAAAACGTCAGCTCGTCCGCTTCGGTCCGCTCGGTGCGCGGATGGAGACCGAGGAGATCAAACAGTTTGGCGACTTGTTGATCCCGTTCCTCGCGGTTGAATCCGCTACGTACGTCGTGTCGCGTGAGTTCCACGTGACGGTCTAAATTGGAGGCTCCCACTTATGCTAATACCCCCTCGTCCCGCCGCTCACAATCGGCACGATGAGCAGGTGGTCACATGAGCTGGCCCGAACTCATCTCAAACCTCGGATTCCCGATTGTCGTCTCGCTCTATCTGCTCCATCGGATCGAGACACGTCTTGAGCGGATGATTCAGCTGCTCGAACGTCTGGATTCCACCTATCCATCTGAATCGTAACCACTCCCCGAAAGGAGCCATCCCCTTATGGCACAGCTGACAGAAAAGAAAGCCACGCTCGTCCTGACGACGCACCATGACCTCGAAAGTTTGAAACCGACGAAGAAGACGCAACGATTCGGTCCGATTCGCGCTGCGCTCACGGCAGATGTTGCCGACTCATACGGTCAGCTCATGCTCGATCTTCTCGAACATGAAGATTTCACCGTATCGGTCGTCCGCGAATACGACTTAGCCTAATCCACTCACATTCTAAGGAGGAAATGAATCATGACTGAGACAAAACTAGAGATTGCCTTTTTGGACACGTTTAACAAAGTTGCCCGCTTCCGTTTGAACAACGTCAAACAACCGGTCGACCCAGCGAAAGTGCAAGCGCTCGCCGACTTCATGGTCGCGAACGACCCTCTCGGCAAAAACGTCGTCAAGTGGACCGAAATCAAGATGATCGAAGGTACGGAGACTGTATTGAACATCCAATAACCGAACCCGGAAGGTGACTGAGTTTTCAGTCATCTTTTTTTATTTTGGTCAATTCACTTTAAACTTCTCGACTTCAAGACGATAAATAATGAAACGTTGTACTTGAGAGGGGAATACATACATGGCATGGAAAGAAAAATGGGCAGCGGCTGTACGCCGATTGAACCTGCGTCGCATCGATGTCCGCCGCTTTACATGGAAACCGAAACAACGGAAACGACAAAAAGTAGAAGTACCCGCGTCTTCGGGGAAAGGCCTGACGATTCGCAAAAAATTATGGGGACTCGTCATCCTCGCACTCGTCATGGTCGCCGGTGTCGGCGGCTACTCGCTGTTGTCACTCGCCGACGCGAACCGTCAAGGCGACGATGTCGTCAACAATTGGAATAAAGGGCTCGACTACGCCCACGAACTGAACACGCTCGCCGCGAACTATCGTGCACTCGAACTCGAGCATATCGTGACCGAGGACGCGGCCGGAAAAGAAGAATTGATGGCGAGACTGAAAGAGATTCGGACCCAAATCAATGAACTCGCTCCGAAATATGAGGCGACAGCGTCAGGTGAGACCGATAAAGAACTGTTCGCCAACTTCGCTCGCCAATGGGAGATGTATCAACGCGTGTCAGACAACATGCTCATTTTTAGTACATCGGGCAACAACGGCATGGCCCGCTCGTACTACGATGCCCAGTCCCGGTCTACATATGATAATTTTACGCAACGCCTGACCGAACTCGTCGATTACAACTCAGAAGGCTCGCGGCAAGTCGGGGCGGACATGGAGCGCGAGTTTCAACAAGCGCTCATCGCCTTGCTGGCCGTGACGGTTGGAGCGATCGTGATCCTCTTGTTCCTTGGGATGAGTCTACTTCGTTCAATCATCAAGCCGATGCGGATGCTTCAGACGAAATTCGATGAACTGGCATCGCAAGGCGGCGATTTGACGGTGTCGATCCCGGTCACGTCGAACGATGAGATCGCGCAAGTGAGCCGTTCATTCAACGTTTTTCTCGCTTCGCTTCGTGAGATTATGATCGATGTCGACGAGACGGCAAAAGTCGTGCTCACATCGTCGCGAGAAGTCGCCGCGGAAGTGACCCAATTGAGCCGTTATATGGAAGAGACGTCAGGTACGGTCGAAGAACTGACGGCCGGGATGGAAGAGACGGCTGCTTCGTCGCAAGAGATGAGTGCCTCGACGACCGAGATGGGCAGCTCGATCGATACGATCGTCGATCTCTCGAACGATAGTGCCAAAACAGCTGGACATGTCGAACAGCGTGCCCACGCGATGCGCACGCAAGCCATCGCCTCGAAGACGGAAGCGAACGCCATCATCCAGAAAAAACGCGTCGAGCTCGATGAGGCGATCAAAGGTGCCCAGTCGGTCGAAGAGATCCGCGTCTTGACGAGTGCGATCCTCACAATCGCCGACCAGACGAACCTGCTCGCCTTGAACGCATCGATCGAGGCGGCCCGGGCCGGTGACGCCGGGCGAGGCTTTGCCGTCGTCGCGTCAGAGATCCGTAAGCTCGCCGAGAACTCGCGTCAAACTGTGAACGAGATTCAAGCGGTGTCGAATACGGTCATCGATTCGGTCGAACGGCTCAATACGAGCTCGGCAGATATGCTCACGTTCTTGAACACGAACGTGCTCGCCGACTACGACCGGCTCGAGGAATCGGCAACGCAGTACGAAGAGGACGCTACCGTATTCGGCAAGACGGCGAATACGTTCGAGACGAACGCGTTGCAGCTCCGCCATATGACTGACAGCATCTTGCACGTCATCCAAGAAGTCGCAACGACCGTGACGGAAGGAGCGGACGGAACGCAGTCAATCTCAGAGAAAGTCCAACTATCCGTCGAGCGGTTCAACGATGTCCAACAACGGATGAACGAGACGGAACAGCGGGCGTCCGAACTATCGAATCGCGTGTCACAGTTCAAATTGTGAGACAGGACCACAGTCAAACGACTGTGGTCTTTTATTGTGACAAAAATTGGAACATAAAACTGTTAAAGGTAGTCAATAAGAAGTCAGACTTCTTTTATTTGGTACATATTAGGTTTTGTTATCCGATATAAGAGTGGCAATACAAAATTAGAGAGAAGTAGAGGTGGGAGAGGACGTGTTCCTCAAAAGAGATGAAACGATTGAAAACACTGTCATTAACGCAAAAATTATTTAGTGGTATCGGACTTATTTTATTGTTCGTCGCGTTCGGCATGGGTTATAACTTATGGACGCTTCAAAATATGACGAATCAGTATGAAGACATGATCAGCCAGGACGTGATGAAGATGAAGGCGGCCGACGACCTGTCGCTCGGCATGACGCGTCAGGCGTATGGACTGCGAGGTTACATACTCGAGCAAGATGACTCGCGTCTCGAAGCAGAGAAACGCGGGTCAGAAGATAAGAAACAGGCGATTCAGACACTCATTGAACTTGCCGAGACGAAAGAAGAGCAGACAGAACTCGAGAATCTTTTAGCCTACGCAACCGGCTATGATGAGTTAGCCACCCAATTGATTGCAGCAATCGATGACGGGGACGAAGAGTCGATCGACCGACTCGCGCTTCGACTCATGCCGGATGTGACAGCGTCAATCACGGAGACGGGCGAGCGGTTACAAGCCGAGTCAGAGGCGGAGATGTTCGAGCAGCAACGAAGACTTGAAAAGTTAGGTGAGAAGGCAGTCTTGTACTCCACAGGAATCGCGATTCTCATCTTGCTCCTGACAATTGGGGCCGGTTACGCCTTGAAACAAATGGTGACCGTTCCGCTCCGGATGTTGTCAGACGAAGTCGCCGTCGTCGCGAATGGCGATTTGACACGCGCCGACTTGGACGCGCTGACGCGTGACGAGATCGGGCAGCTCATGGTCGGATTTAACCAAATGAAAGGCAACTTGCGTGAGTTGATCAATGAAGTGAACCGTAACGCCCAAGAGATCACGGCGCAATCGGAAGAGCTTTACGCCAGTACGGAAGAGATGTCGTCGCAAACTGAAGAGACGACTCGGATGATCGAGGCGGTCGTCGAAGAGACGATTCAACAAGCGAAAGAAGCGACGGGCAGTGCCAAAGCGGTCGCAGCGGCCGATGAAGGCGTCGAACAGATCGCCCGTTCAATCGGTACGATCAGCGAAGACGTCGCGATGAGTCTAAAGCTCGCTGAACAAGGGGACGAGACGATTCAACAAGCGAAACAAGAAGTGCTCGCCCTTGAAACCGAGACAAGAATGACCGGGGAATCGATCGCGGCGTTGAAACATCAGTCAGACGAGATCGCCTTGATCACGGAAGTCATCCAGTCGATCACGGACCAGACAAACTTGCTCGCCTTGAACGCGGCCATCGAAGCGGCCCGGGCCGGTGAACAAGGCAAAGGGTTTGCCGTCGTCGCCGAAGAAGTCCGGAAACTCGCCGAACAGTCGAAACAGTCGGCCGCGCGCATCGCCGGATTGATCGAATCGATCCAAGTCCAATCAAACGCCGTGCTCGCAAGGCACGAACTCAGTGCGAAGCGGGTCGAGGCGAATACAAAACTGTTGGAGAAAGCGACAAACGCGTTCCAGCAAATCGTCGTCCAACTCGAGACGTCGGTTGAGAACACGTTGCATATTCGTGTCGCCTCAAACGAGATCGCTTTGACGACAAAACAAGTCGCCACGGCCGCCCTCGGGATTGCGACCGAGAGCGAACAGATGGCGCAGACGATGCGTTCGGTCGGCGAGACAGCCGATTCACAGCTCGCTATGATCCAAGAGTTGAACGGCGTCGCCGAGTCACTCGGGAACATGACGGGAGATCTGCAGACGTTGATCGGAAAATTCAATACGTGACTTTAGCCGTCCTCGGACGGCTTTTGGACGTTCAAAGGATTGACGATGCTACGTTTCGGGAATGACGGGATAGAACGCATTTTAGATGGAAAAGGGGAATTTGAATGAAATATACGGTCATCACAGGGGCAAGTTCAGGCATCGGCTACGAGGCGGCGAAGCAGCTTGCCAAGCAAGGGAAATCGTTCGTGCTCGTCGCGCGTCGCACGGACGAGCTTCAAAAATTGCGTGACGAGATCAAGTCGATCTCACCAGACAGCGACGTCATCCTCAAAACGAATGACTTGTCATATAGTGAAAACGTCTATGCACTCTATGAGTCGCTCGCCGACCTCGATATCGAGACGTGGATCAATAACGCCGGGTTCGGGGACTCGAATCTTGTGAAAGACGCCGAAGTCGGGAAAATGGAAAATATGATTCGTCTAAACGTCGAGGCGCTGACCGTCTTGTCGAACTTGTACGTCCGGGACTACCACAAGGTCGAAGGGGCGACACTCCTAAACATTGCCTCGGTCGTCGGCTACCGCATCGCGGCGAAAGGGGTCACGTACAGCGCGACGAAGTTCTTCGTCAGCGCCTACACGGAAGGCCTCGCCCAAGAACTTATCCAAAACGGCGACAAGTTGCGGGCGAAAGTGCTCGCACCGGCTGCGACCGAGACCGGATTCGCGAGCCGGGCCCGCGAGGAAGAGAACTTTGATTACAGTGAGAACGTCGCGAAGTACCATACGGCCGAAGAGATGGCCGAGTTTTTAGTTCAATTGCTTGAGAGCGATCAAACTGTCGGCATCGTCAATCACGAGGACTACTCATTTGAACTGCGCGGACCGATTCACCCGTATATGGGGTGAGTTAGACAGCGTTCAATACCATAAGCAGACGACAGCCCGAACTCTTTAAAAGAGTTCGGGCTGTTGTCTTAAGACTGTCGCATCGTATCCGCATAGCCCCCGGTCAGGCGGTGGGTCAGGCGATGATACCAGTAGCGCAGGCGCAGGCGATATACATACGTTCGGGACGTGTTCGGCAAGACGACGTTATCGATATAGTCGGCGAACATGGCGCGAAACATTTTGTCCTCACTGTCGTCGTACGTCGCGCTCCACATGCCGTGCTCTTCGACTTCGAGCAGCGTCGCGATCGTCTCGTCGTCGAGTTGGCCGTCTTCCGGCAAACGCTTGACGAGCATCTCGACGCGGTGGCTGCAAATCGAGGCATAGAGCGAATGGGCCCGTGGGTTTCGCGGATTCGCGTTCAAATAGCCGATTGCGGCTTTGAGCAGCTCGTCGTTCATCTCGAGCGGGATCTCGTCGAACGCTTGGAAGAATTCGAGCAACATCGGCACGGTCTCTTCGCTGAAACCGGCGAGACGGACGTAGTGCATGATGTGTAAGCCCGCTTCCCCGTAGAATTTACGATTGAAGTAATGGATGGCAAGGGCGCGCCGAGTCATCGGCACGTCCGGATAGCGCTCGACGGCGCGGCAATAATGTTGCTCGGCCTCAAACGTAAACCCGGCGTCTTCGCTGAGGGCGCCGTGCAGGCAATGGATGAGGTAATGGTCACCCATCGTACTCGCGGTTTCGAGCACTTGTCTGGCTGTCTTGAAGTCGCCTTCGCGGATGAGCGGATAAGCTCGCATCGCCGGGAAGAACGGGTCGTTCGGGAAAGCCGTCTCGCCGCGGACGATGAGCGTCTCGATGGCCTCGGCGTTATAGTCGTCGATCAACTCTTCAAGGAGCATCATCTCAAGGAAGGTGCGCTGAAAGTCTGGGGTGTGTAAGTCGATGGTGTGTTTCAAATGAGGTCCCTCCCAGCGTTTGTGATTGTCGCTTTATTATACAAGTCAATCGCTTCATGAAGTAACATTTTTTGAAAAAATGGGAAAAGAAAAGAGGGGAAGCGCATTTGGGGGAAGGAGAGATCAATGTGGTCACATTCATGGGCTATATCGTCGAACTCGAGGCAGCGCGAATCCGGGTCGCACCAAATTTGGAGGCTGAACCGTTCGACGGCATCGTGTTTCATCTAGATGAACAGATTGGAGACATATCGACGCTCGCGGTCGGTCAATTCGTGCGGGTCGAGCATAGTGAGATGATGACGAAATCATTGCCACCCCAGGCGGCGGCGCACCGGATTGATGTGCTATGATGGATGCGAGGTGAGTCATATGGGACAGTGGAATTTTCTTTGGCTCGGCGGCGTCATCGCGCTGAGCGCATTTCTCGTCTGGCTCTTGCAAGACGCGATCCCGTTTTGGATGCTATCGATTTTGCTGCTGTTACTCGGGGCCGCGGTAGGTAACGTGCAACGCAAATTGAATAAGAGCGAGTAAAAAGCACGTCTTCCGATTTAGTCGGAAGGCGTGCTTTCTTCGTCTCGCTCTGTGGCAGCCGGTTTAGGCTTTTCTGATTTCTCTTCTTTAGCAGGCTGCTCTTTTTTAACAGGCTTTTCTTGTTTAGCAGGTTGTTCTTTTTTAACGGGCTTTTCTTGTTTGGCGGGTTGTTCTTTTTCAACATGCTTTTCTTGTTTAGCGGGTTGTTCTTCTTGAACCGGTTTTTCTTCTTTGACCGGTTTCTCTTGTTTAGCCGGCGGTTTTTCTTGTGGCTGATCTTTCGGTTTGGTCTCTTGCTTTTTGACTGGTTTCTCCGCTTGAGCCGCTGGTTTTTCAGGAGTCACCGGTTCTGCCGGTTCTGTCACAGGAGGTTCCGGTGTGACCGGTTCTTCTGTGACGGGAGGCGGCGTCGGTTCTTCAGCTGGCACTTCCGGTTCAACGACTTCAGGCTCTGGCGTTTCCTCTGGCGTTGCCGGTGCGTCTTCAATCGGCTCTTCGGCAGGTGCGGCCGGTTCTGGCGCAGCTTCCGGGGCAGGAGCCTCGGCTTCTGGTTGCAGCGCTGGCGCTGGTTCCGTCACAGGCTGCTCATTTCGAGGTGGCGTGATTGGTGCGACCGGTGCTAGTTTAGCTAACGGTGGCGCTGGTGTGTCCGACTCAAGAAACGCGAGCACGTCTTGTTCGAACAGGGCGACCGGGAGTGCTTTTGACTTGAGGTGCATGGCGAGTACCCGTCCATCTGAAGCAACAATCGGACTGCCAATTGCCCGTCTCGGGATATCGAACTCGCGCTCATACCCGGTTTCATTGAACGTCATCTGGCCTTCGATCCGTTTAGACGGCATGAGCGTGATGAGCGTCTCGTCCGCCGCAGCAATCGCGTGGCTGAACATGAACGGCGTCTCTTTCATTTGATTGATCCGGATGACAGCGATGTCGACGGTACGTCCGACGACGGTCCCTTTAATTTTTTTCCCATCGTGGTCGATTGTCATCGTCGTCAAACCTTCAACGTTATGGGCAGCCGTCAAAATGTCTTGCGGGCTGATTAAAAATCCTGTCCCGGCACCGACAGAAAACAGACTTTTCTCGAGCGTCGCCAAATCAATCATCGAAGCGTTATCGGCTGAGACGGTGTCTTCGGCGATGTTCAAGTTGACTTTGTCAGCGAGTGAATCCGTCGAACGAGGGGCTTCTTTCAAATAGGCGACTGTTAAAATAGAGATGAATGCGATAAGTGCAATCACGGTCGAAATGGCAATCCATTTCAAGCGACGGGGGCGATGGCCACACGTCGGACAAGCAGTTGTTTTTGAGCGGGTCTTCGTTCCGCAGCGTGGACAAGTCACGAGGGTGACACCTTCCTTCATATGCATAGATGATTAGCTATACCTTAAATGGAACAGGGATAAACAATATTTTGACGGGGTAAGCAGACAGGGAGGGAATGAACTTCCGAAAATCGGGAAAGAAATAGATATCCTTCAAAAAGGGGGAAACGTCCATGCAGCCCTTTTGGACAACGCGTGCGTTCCGTAACGGTATTTGGATACTGCTCATTTTGACGATCATCTTCATGGCGAAACAAGTCGAATTTTTGTTCTATCCGATCGGTATCTTTTTCGCGACCGTACTGACGCCGTTCTTGTTCGCCGGCATCTTGTTTTATTTGACGGTCGGTCTCGTCGATTTCCTTGAGATCAAATGGAAGCGACGGTCACTTGCGATTTTGAGCGTGCTCCTGTTGCTCCTCACCCTCGTCGTGTTGTTCGTCGTCACGCTCGGACCGCTCATCACCCGGCAGGTGCTCGCCTTGTTTGACGCATTCCCACGTTTCGCTGAAGGAAGCTACCGTCAGTTTTTGTTGCTGTACGGACGGCTCGAGGAATACGCGTGGTTTCGGGACTATGCCGAGCAGAACGCGGCATCGATCGAGACGTGGATTCGTCAGTTGACCGACGCGCTCGGTTCACTCATCGGTACTGTCGCCGGTTCGCTCGGACGCGTGCTCGCGCTGATCGTGTCTGGACTGTTCACGTTGTTTATCGCGCTATTTTTGTACGTGTTCATGCTCATTGACGGGGGCAAGCTCGCGACGGCGATCGTGCGGTGGATCCCTGAGGCGTATGAACAAAACGCCCGCCAAATCTTGCATGACATGCACGAGACGATCAAACGTTACGTCCGGGCCCAGCTCATCGTCTGTACGTTCGTCGGCTTCTTCGCGACAATCGCTCTTTGGCTGCTCGACGTCCCGTTCTTCCTGCCGCTCGGTCTGTTCATTTTCGCGACGAACATCATCCCTTACTTCGGTCCGTTTCTCGGGGCCGCACCCGCCGTTTTGATTGCGTTCATCGATGAGCCGATTAAGGCGCTCTACGTCATCATCGCCATCACCATCGTCCAACAGCTTGATGCCAACGTCATCTCACCGCTCGTCCAAGGCAAGTCACTCCGTGTCCATCCCATCACCATCACTCTTGTCCTGCTCGTCGCGGGACGCCTCGCCGGTATCGTCGGCATGCTGCTCGCCGTCCCGTTCTATGCCGTCTTGAAAGTCACATTCCTCAACTTGCAAAAACTATACGCGTTACGCAAACAGTCGAAGCTTCCGATCGAAAGGAGCGACTAATATGTCCTCGCGCATCACCCACACGTTCATGGAACTCGTCCAAATTGATTCAGAGTCTTATGCCGAAGGTCCATTTTTAGAGTATTTAAAAAAACGATTCGATGGACTTGGTCTTGAACTTGACGAGGATGACTCGACAGCAGAGACCGGTCTCGGTTCGAACAATTTGATCGCCCGTCTAGCCGGCGACGCCTCGATCGCACCGTTATTCCTGTCGGCTCATATCGATACGGTGTCACCTGGTAAAGGCATCGTTCCGGTCATTCGGGATGATGTTGTCTATTCAGAAGGAGAGACGATTTTAGCGGCCGACGACAAGGCCGGGATCGCCATCATGATTGAAGTGGTGGAACGGTTGCGTGAAGGACGAACCCGGCACGGGCCGATCGAACTCGTACTCACACCAGGAGAAGAAGTCGGTTTGCTCGGAGCGAAAGCGCTCGATATGTCAACACTGAAAGCGAAGCACGGGCTCATCCTCGACAACGGCGGACCGGTCGGCGGCATCATCTTAAGTTCGCCGAGTATGTTCAGCCTGAATATCGATATCCACGGGAAGGCGGCCCACGCCGGACTCGAACCGGAGAAAGGCATCTCGGCACTCGTCATCGCGGCCGAGGCGATTCATCAGATGAAACTCGGGCGCATCACTGAACAAACGACCGCGAACATCGGCAAGATCTCGGGAGGGACCGGCAGTAACGTCGTCATGGAACATGCGACGCTCGTCGGGGAGGCCCGGTCGCTCGATCACGACGCCTGCGTCGAACAAGTCGCACACATGATCGAGACGTTCGAACGAGCGGCACAAAACCATGGCGGCACGGTCGACATCAAGCAACAACAGATGATCCGGAGCTATCGGTTCGAGGAAGACGAACCGTTCGTCCGCCACGTCTCGGCAGCGCTAGCGCATACTTCGTTTCCGGTACGCTATGAGCATAGCGGCGGTGGGAGTGATGCCAACGTGTTCAACGAGTTCGGAAAAGTCGCACTCAACGTCTCCATCGGGTACGACGCGATCCATACGGTCGATGAGTCGATCCCGATCAAAGAGCTCGAGGACAGTGTGACGTTCGTGCTCCGGTTGATTGAGACGATGCAGTCGTTCAAAGCATGAGGGAAGGGGATGGGTTGTCGTGCGAAAACGAATCATTGACGTCGGCATCATCCTCGCCTCGATCATCGTCCTCGGGTTGGCGATCAACTTGTTTTTAGGTCCTCACGAGATTGCGGCCGGTGGCGTGACCGGGATCGGAATTTTGTTAGAAGAAGTGCTCGGCGTCGACCGCTCGATCGTCGTCTTTGTCTTGAACGGGGTCATGCTCGTCTTGACGTTCGTCTTTCTCGGGAAGAAAGTGTTTTACAATACGCTGCTCGGCAGCCTGTTCTTGCCGCTCGTTCTCGCCGTCGTCCCGAAATATATGGTCACGACAGACCGGTTCTTCTCGGTCGTGTTTGGCAGTATCTTGTTCGCTGCGGCGGTCGCCATGCTGTACCGAATCGGTGCCTCGAGCGGAGGGACGACGATTCCGCCGCTCATCTTGCACAAATACACCGGGTTGAACACGGCGATCGGCTTCTTTTTGACCGATGCGCTTATCGTCGTCTCAAGCTTGTTCGTCTTCGGGATCGAATCGTTCCTGTTCGCAATCGCCTCGATCATTTTGACGTCGGCGGTCATGGCGTATATCGAGCTCGGCCTCGACCGGAAAAAAGCCATCTTCATCATGAGCGAGTCGCACCTAGACGACATCAAGCAGGCACTCTATCGGGACGTCGACCGGGGAATCACGGTCTTTGACGTGAGAGGAGGGTTTCAAGGAGAAAATCGGGAAATGTTGATGATCGTGTTGACACGTGGCGAATATCAGACGGCACTCAGAACGATCGACGCAATCGATAAACGCTCGTTCATGATCGTCTACAACGTCGCCGATGTGCATGGATTAGGATTCAGCTACCAACCGCGCGTCTAACTTTGGAAAGGGGAGCCCTTCATGAACTCCTTACTCGCCTTCACAATCGTCATGCTCATTTGGACGATCAGTGATTTCGTCGCCAAGAAAACGAAAGCGTTGCTGTCCTCGCTATTTGTCGCGTCTGTCATCTTTCTCGTCGGCTTCAAATCCGGATTGTTCCCGGAAGATTTGTTACCGTCATCATCTTTACTAGCCCTCGGTCAGACGGTCGTCGGACTCGTTATCGTCCATCTCGGGACGCTCATCAGTCTCGACGAGTTCAAGCGGCAATGGAAGACGTTCGTCATCGGTGTCTCCGCCGTGCTCGGCATCGGGATTTTTCTATACGTGATCGGGCAATTTTTCCTCGATACGAACTATATTTTAAGTGCCATCGCAGCCATCAGCGGCGGGACGATCTCGATCATTCTCGTCCAAGACGCCGCCGTCAACGCGGGACTCGTCTCGGTCGCTGTATTCCCGGTCTTGATCGCGGCGACGCAAGGGCTGATTGGTTTTCCGCTCACGTCGATCATCTTACGGAAAGAGGCACTCCGCATCCGGACGGCACATCGGGACGGGACGCTCGTCACGCCTGAACAACATGCCGTCGTCCATGACGAGACAGATGACTCGATTTTGCCGGCGCCGTTCCATACGACGGCCGGGACGTTGTTCGTCATGGGGGTCGTCGTCTTGATTTCGACCGTCATCAGCGGATGGACGAACGGTTACCTGAACACGTTCGTCATCGCCTTGATCCTCGGTATCGTGTTGCGCCGCTTCAAGGTTTTGAAAGCGAACGCGTTGAACGGGATCGATGCGTACGGTCTCATCATGATCGCCATCCTGCTCATCATATTCGGACCACTCGCGACGCTGTCACCGAGTGCGTTGTTCGATTTGATCGTGCCGATCACGATTTCATTCGTTCTCGGCGTGTCCGGACTTTTGTTGTTTGCGCTCCTCGTCGGCCGCTTCCTCGGCTACTCGAAAGAGATGTCGATGGCGATCGGGTTGACGTCGTTATATGGTTTCCCAGGAACACTCATCTTGAGCGAAGAGGCGGCGAAGAATATCGGGGAGACGGAAGAGGAGGTGCATATTATCGAGGATGAAATATTACCGAAAATGATTGTCGCCGGGTTCTCGACGGTCACAATCACATCTGTGTTCATCACAGGGATACTTGCTGCGTTCATTTACTGAGGAGGGAACAAGATGGCATTATCAACAGAACTCGGAAAGATCAAGCAACTGCATAACGCGGAGGCGGGCGTACTGAGTCTCTACTTAAGTACGAAGCCGAGCGAGCGCGACAAATGGGAGATTCATTTGAAGAACGAGCTGCGCCGACTCGAGCAAGAAATCAAGAACGGGGACGAGGCGAAGTTGAAAGCGTTCAAAGGCGTCCGGGAACGGGCCGAGCGTGAGATTATGGGCAACGAGCATAAGCTGTTGCGCAGCATCGTCTTGTTTGCGGAAGGAAATGATGGCTTATTCGAGCTCCACTTCCTGCAGCTTGACGTTGAGAACGACTTCCATTACGGTGACAAACCTAACTTGGACCAAATCGAGAGACTCGACGCCGAATTCCCGAACACGGGCATCTTGCTCGCCCAGCTCGACAGCATCACCGCCTACGATACGCGGCTCGGTGAAGTTGAGGACGTCGTCGTGTTCGATCTTAATTTAGACACCGATCAATGGAGACGGTACCAAGGTCGCGGCAAAGGTGGCGAGGCAGCGTCAAGCAGCCAAATCGACCAATTCGACAGCCGGAAAGAAAAACAAGTCCGACGGTTTTACCGGGATATCGCCGGTGAGATTCGTTCCTTACACAAGAAACATAAATGGAACGAGGTCGTCATCATCGGGCAAGATCGGAGTGCGAACTTATTGAAAGATGAACTCGACATCGACATCGAGCGCGTCGTGAACCGGAACTTAGGAAACGCCGAGGAAGAAGAGATTCTGCGCCGGGCGTTTGAGCAATAAAAAGTAGCGAGTGACGTTATGTCGCTCGCTATTATTCTGCCCAGCGATTGTCTTGTGTGAACGAGATCGTCAGCCATTTCTCATACGGCAAGAAGGCGAGCGCGTCCTCGATCTTTTGACGGATCCGGTCCTGCTCGGCGATTTTGTCATACGGGTAGTCTTTCGCCACGACGAGGTCGATCTCGATGAAGAGAAGATTACCGGACTTCGTCGTCCGGACGTATGTTTTCGAGACTTCGTATTGATGGGCGACTTGGAGGATGGTGAGTGTGATCTGTTTACTGTACGGGGTCTCGGTGTTCATCCCGATCAATTCTTTGATGGCGACCCACATCTCGATGAGCGGCGTCTTGACGAGCCAAAGGGTGATCAGCATGAGCATGACCGGATCGACGTACGGGGAGATGGCGTCAAACGATAGCCAGACGAGCACTTGGGCGATCAAATAGCCGATGAGGGCACCACCGGTCAAGATGAAGCTGAGTCGCCATTGGACGATCTCGGCACTGACGAGACCGGAGCTCGCTTTCATCTGGAACGTCCGTAAGTAGCGGAAGATCCCGTACGTCAATGCGCCGCTGATTGTGAGATAGACGAGCGCCCAACCGAGGACGAGGTCGTTGCCGCCGGCGCGGATATCATCGATCGCACCGAGGAAGGCGTTGACGATGACGAATAAGAGGACACCATATTGGAACAAGATGATGAACGGCTCGATCGTGCTCTTGCCGAACGGGAAGCGCTTGTCCGACGTCAGCATGAACACGCCGGCCCGGAGCGAGATCCAACTCATGATGACGCTCAAGAACGAATAGACGCCATCGAACAGGATGAAAGCGGACGATAACGCGTAACCGACGATGATCCCGGCGATGGCGAAGAATAAAGAACCGAATACTGAGACACGCAAGACGAAGCGTTCGAGTTTGGGGTCTTTTGGCATGAGAATGTCCTCCTTAGAAGCTGAGCAGCCGTTGGTACGTGTTTTCCCGCTTTTCAGTGTTCCTATTCGAGAACTCGAGCCGTATGGTATGCTAGAAAAAAATGGATAAAGGACGGGGGAGGAATGAAGCTTGTCATACTGATCGGTCCACAAGCCGTCGGCAAGATGACGGTCGGCCAGGAGCTAGCGAAACAGACAGGATTGAAGTTACTACATAACCATATGACGATCGATCTCGTCAGCCCGTTCTTTGATTATGGGACAGACGAGGGGCGCCGACTCGTCCAATTATTTCGGCACGAGTTATTCGAAGCGGTCGCGAAAAGCGATCAGCCCGGCTTGATCTTCACGTTCGTCTGGGCGTTTGATATGGAAGAAGACCGGACCTATATCGAAGGAGTGGCGGAACTGTTCGAGTCGCACGGGGCCGACGTCTACTACGTCGAGCTCGAAGCGGACATCGAGGAGCGGCTCGCCCGGAACACGACCGAGAACCGGCTGGCGCATAAGCCGACGAAACGGGATATCGCTTGGTCCGAGGCTGAATTGAAGCAGACGGCGACGCTGTACCGCTTGAACTCGCGTGATGGAGAGATCGATGTCGACAACTATTTGCGGATCAATAACACGGACCTTGATGCCGAAACGGTCGCGCGACAGATCCAACGCCAATTCAACCTTTAGAAGTTTGAAGAGCGACGGCTGATTTGCCAATCGGTACGAAAAGAGATAATCTAGCACTAGATGGTAATCATTACACTCTGTCTAGTCTATCCTTTGAAATTGGAGGTGAACAAGATGATAGAATTCAAGTATGATACACAACTGTTGATCGAAGGGGAGCAACTGTCCGAAGATGCGATATTTGAGTACATCAACACAAGCTTCGCGGGAGATTGTTTGTTGGCAGTCGGGGACGAAAATCTAATCAAGATTCATTTTCACACGAACGAACCGTGGGATCTCGTTAAATATTGTGCGTCGCTAGGTGAGATCTATGACATTGTGATTGAAGACATGAGTAGACAAGAAAGAGGTCTACCTGGTTAATCTACGAACAGAAAAGAGAGGTATTCGCCGGTAAACGGTGAACACCTCTCTTTTTCTACACCCACCAATCAGGGCGCTCATAGTCGATCAATAGCTGCTTTTCCAGTAAGCGTTGCACGAGGTAAGACGTGACGCTTGGTAAAATCTCATCGATGTCGGCCGGGTGGACCATGACTTCGATCGAGTCGCCTGGTTGAATTGCGTCGAGCGTTGCCCGGGACACACCATCGCCGTAGAACTGGTCACTGAACCGCTCGGTCACCCACAAGTCCCGTCGTGCATCGAGTGTCGTTAAGGCCCGAAACGTCGTGTCGTATTCTTCGGCGAGGCGTACGATGACGTCTTGTATCGCCGGCCAGCCATGGACGTGATGGTGGCTGTCGAGGTGATGGAGCGACAGTCCCGTCGCGCGGAACGCCTCGATTTGCGCTTTCCACTCGAGGTAGACGAGCTCAGGGTCGGGTGCCGCTTCCGTCAGAAACCGGTTCGTGTAGCGGAACGTCCCGTCTTCTTTCGTGAGCGGTGTACTCGTCTTTGCGAGCGGCCGTCCCCACGTCAAGGCGAGATGCACGCCGACACGTAAGCCGGGATGGAGTTTTGCGAGCGTGACGGCCTCATCGACGGCATAGCCGTTCATCATCATCGTTGCCGAATTGACGATCCCTTTGAGGTGACTGTCGAGGATTCCGGTATTCACACCAGATGTCAGTCCAAAGTCGTCGGCGTTGATCAAGACGTGCGTTTTATGCATTTTGTACGAGACCGAGCGCTTGGTCGAGCACTTGGTCGCCTTTCATGAGCCCGTAAGCCATATTGTCGATGACAGCGACCGGTACCGTGACGGATGCTTTGATTTTACCTTCGAGGTAGCGGACTTGTGGTCCAATCAAGATGACGTCGACGTTCGTTTGTTCTTTCAAGCGTGATTCCGGGATAGCTTCGATTGTCGCGTCCAAGCCACGTGAGGCAGCCTCGGTGCGCATTTTTTCAACAAGGATCGATGTCGACATACCGGCCGAGCAGACAAGTAAGATGTTCATTTCAATTCCTCCAATTGGTTGAGTCGAGTGATCATATCGACCATCTCGATCGCAAGTTCTTTGACGGTCATTGCCGTCATCAAGTGATCTTGGGCGTGGACGAGCAAAACGCTCATGTCGCTCGTCGCCCCGCGTGCCTCTTCTTGCAACAGTTCGGTTTGAAGCTTGTGGGCTTCTAGAAACGCCTCATCCGCTTCTTTCATTTTCGCTTCAGCAAGTTCACCTTCGCCGCGTTTGGCGGCGGCGATCGCCTCGAACGCCGATGAGCGGGCGTTTCCGGCGTGTAAGATGATCATGAACGATAATTGTTGGATGCTTTCTGTCTTCAACTGATTTTCTCTCCTTCGTTGACTTCTGCTTTATTTTTATTGATTTCGGCCGTCATCGCTTTCGCTCCTGCCATGACGAACGGGATATACATCGCCGTCGCAATCGTCAAGTTGACGATTTGGAGCAAGACGCCGCGGACGCTACCGCCGGTGACGAGGTAACCGCTGATGATTGGTGGCGTCGTCCATGGCACGATGGCGACCGTCTTCGGTACCATGCCCGTTGAGAGGGCGACGTACGATACGATCGTGAGCGTGACCGGCACCAAGATGAACGGGATCAACATGACCGGGTTCAAGACGATTGGGAGACCGAAGATGACCGGTTCGTTAATGTTGAACAGTCCGGCCGGAGCCGACAGTTTCGCAACTTGGTGGTACGGGTGGTTGCGCTGTTTGCGGACGACGATGAAGATGGCGAGAAGCAGGGCGAACGTCGTACCTGATCCGCCCATGAAGACGAACGAGTCGAGGAACGGTTTAGTCACCGTGTACGGCACGTCATACGCCGACACGCCTGCTTGGAACGCGGCCAAGTTTTGCTCGATGAGCGGGAGATAGATCGGCTCGATGACCGAACCGATGATGTTCGTGCCGTGCAGTCCGAAGAACCAAAGGATGTGGTTCAAGAAAGCGATGACGAGACCGGCTGCGAGCGAGTCGCCGAACCCTTGAAGCGGTTGCTGGATGACTTTAAAGATGACTTCAAAAATGCTGAGCTCGACTTGGAGTGTCATGAACAGTTGAACTCCGGCGACGAGCGTCAAGATGAGCATCGACGGGATGAGTGCTTGGAACGAACGGGTGACCCCACCCGGCACGCCTTCCGGCATCTTGATCGTCAATTTCGTGTTGATGAGGTAACGGAACAGTTCGGTGACTGCGATCGAGACGATGATGGCGACGAATAATCCTTGGGCACCGAGCCAAGCGAAGTTAAGCCCCCAGTCTTCTGTGACCGGCACGAGCATGATGTATGATGCGACCGATAAAATACCGGCGGCGAGCCCATCGACTCCATATGACCGGGCCAAGTTATACCCGATCGAGAAAGCGACCAAAAGGCCTAATATGGCAAACGAGGCCGTCCAAATGTTGCCGCCAAGTCCTTGCCAGTTACCTTCGCCGAACGCATTGTTCATCATGCCGACGAAGTCGAGCGAGAGGCCACCTAAATTGATGGCCGGGAAGTTGTTAATGAGGACAGCGAGCGAACCGACGATGATGAGCGGCATGACCGAGACGAATCCATCACGGATGGCGACTAAGTGTCGCTGGGAACCGATGCGCCCAGCGATTTCGATAAACTTGTTCATGAGTAAACCTCCTTCTTAAATTGTGGTAAGTACGCTTCGTGCGCATCGAACAGCTCACGGAGGAGCGGATCGATTTTCTTCTCGTCTTGGATTAGCGGGTTCATCAGGCAGGCGAGATAGGCATCGTTGTATGAGCCGGACATCGCTGCACGGATGGCGAGCTGTTCAAACGTCTTCAAATTGGTGATAAGTCCTTTGATCGGGAGCGGTAACGCGCCGATTGAAATCGGACGTGGACCAGACTTCGTAATGACGGCGTTCACTTCGATGACGGCGTTGTCCGGTAAATCGCGAATCGTGCCGCGGTTCAGTGTGTTCACCGTCTGGATATCGCCGCGATCGTTGTAGATCGAGTCCATCAAATTGCAGGCGGCGTCGGAATAATAGGCGCCGCCGCGCTGTTCGAGCTCAACAGGCTTCACATCGAGATCGACGTCTTTGTATTTCTCGAACAGTTGCGCCTCGACTTGTTGGACGACCTCGGCGCGCGTCCCGTTCTGTTCATAAGCCGCTAGATCTTTCGCGAGTACGTCCGCCGTTTGGAAATAGTATTGATGGTACGGGTTCGGCAACATGCGGAGCGATTTCAAGAACGATTCGCTCCAACCGAGTCCGACGATGTTCGCCGGCGAGTAGTCGGTGCCGGCGTTCAGTGACGCGAGCACGTCGTCCGTGCGATCGACCCCGTCGACCCAGACGTGGCGGCCGAACACGAAATGGTTGAGTCCGATGAATTCGATGGCGACACGTTCGACCGGCGTGTCTAAAATCTCCGCGACCGAGTTGCGCATGTTGAACGGGATGTTGCAGACGCCGATGACTTTTTTGTGGGCCGAGTGCTGCAAGACGGCCTCGGTGACGATACCGGCCGGGTTCGTGAAGTTGACGAGCCACGCGTCCGGGCAAATCTCCGCCATCTCATTAGCGAGCTCAATCAACACTGGAATCGTCCGGAACGCTTTGAACAGGCCGCCGGCACCGTTCGTCTCTTGACCGATGAAGCCGTGCTTGAGCGGGATGCGTTCATCCAAGGCGCGGGCTTTCAGACCCCCGACGCGGATCTGCGTCGAGACGAAGTCGGCGCCAACAAGTGCTGCTTTCCGGTCGAGCGTCCAACTGAGTCTGATGTCAGCGCCTGCCTTTTGAATCATCCGTTCGGCGAGACGGCCGACGATGTCTAATTTGTCCCTCCCTTCCTCGATGTCGACAAGAACGATCTCCCGAACCGGAAACGTCGCTTGCCGCTGGATTAAACCTTCAATGATTTCGGGGGTATAACTCGAACCTCCACCGATGATGACGACCTTGACTGCCATAGTGCCAACTCCTCCTTGTGAAAGCGATTTCTTTTTGTTGTAACAAATATAACAAATAGTACAACTTGCTGCAATATAAAAAGTACAAATAATACAAATTGTTTTTTGTATTTGCATTTGTATGTTTCCTGTATCACAATAAAGGAAAGAAGGATGACAGAAGGGGTGACAGCATGTCGCAATCGACGCTTCAAACCGCCATTAAAGAAGAGTTATTGTCCCGCATCAAGAGCGGACATTATACAGAAGGCGAGAAATTCCCGACCGAGTACGCGTTATGCGAAGAGTTCGATGTCAGCCGGACGACGGTCCGCGGCGCGCTCAACCAGTTGACGACGGAAGGCTATCTTGTCCGCCAGCAAGGGCGCGGCACGTTCGTCGCCGGGAAGAAAGTCCGGCAGACGTTATCGCATACGCCGAACAATTATGCGGCCCAGCTCGCCGTCCAAGGCAAGCGCGGCCAAGTGTCGCTCATCGACTTGTCCGTCGTCTCGGCGAATGCCCAGCTCGCGGACGTGTTCACAGTCGACGAGCAGGCGCCGATCCAAAAGATCGAGCGCATCCGTCACGCCGACGGGGAGCCGACGCAATACGAGGTCTCGTTCATCCCGTGGCACATCGCGCCGGGTATCACGAAAGACCAGGCCGAGCATTCTCTGTTCCAAACGCTAGCGGAAGTCCACGACGTCCACGTCGCCAAGACGACCGAGGCGCTCGAGATCGCGCTCGCCGACGAACGGATAAGCGATCTTCTCGACTGTCCGCTCGGGACGCCGTGCTTTTATATCGAGACGGTGACCGAGGACGCGTCAGGAAAAACGATCGAGTACTCACGTTCATATTTCCGAGGGGACAAGACAAGTTTTGTCATCGAACGGAGCTACGCTTGAAAACACGCCGAAACCTGGCGTGTTTTTTTGTAGTCATATTAAACAAAAATGAACGGGTTAAGGATTTGTCAGCCTTGGAGATATCGCATTCATTGAAACCAAGGGTCATGTTGCGTACAGTTAACAGTAGGAAGGCGGGATGTCATGTTATTCAAGAAAAAAACAGACGAGGAAGTGACAGGGGCGACGCGTTTCCAAGTCAAATTGACGGAACAGTTGCCGGAACTTGGCCAAGTTATGGTACTCGTCGACACAGCGACCGGTGTCAACTACATCCAGACATGGGTCGGGACGGGTGGTGGCATCACGCCGTTACTTGATTCAAACGGTGACGTCGTGGTCGACGACGTGTCTAACTTTCAGTAAATAGGGATCGGATCGAGAAAGGATTGAAGGCACATGCACATTATCGAATTCATTGGGGTCAGTCATAACGACATCCTACATAACATCACCGGCTACTTCCGCGAAGGCCGGATCACGACGTTCGTCGGACCGAGCGGCGCCGGCAAGACGACGTGCCTGAAGCATATTAACGGGCTACTATCGCCGGACGCGGGCGACATTTATTTCAAAGGCGAGAACATCCGCGACATCGATGTCATCGCGCTCCGGAAACAAATCGGCATGGCGTTCCAAAGCGCCCCGATGATCGACGGGACGGTGTACGACAATTTGAATTTGCCGAAAGCGATTTTCGGCGAGACGCTCGACCGGGATAAAGCGACAGAACTGCTCGGAAAAGTCGACTTGGACGGCATCTCGCTCGACCAACCGATCAAGACGTTGTCGGGCGGGGAGCGGAGCCGTGTCGCCATCGCCCGGACGCTCGTCAATAAACCGGACGTCTTGCTGTTAGATGAGATCACGTCGAGCCTCGACTACCGGACGGTGAAAGAGATCGAGCATTTGATCGTGCGGCTTCAAAAAGATTTCGGGGTGACCGTCATTTGGATTACCCACGACCTCGATCAAGCGAGACGGGTCAGTGATGACATGTGGTTTTTACGGAACGGGGAATTGATCGAGTTCGGGGACGCGTCGTTCATCGACGAGTCAGACAATCCGATGATCGGGCGTTTCGTCAGGGGGGAAGAGCTATGACGTTCATCGAACTGATGACTTCCTTGATTTTTGTGGCGATCCCGCTCGGATTGGCGTTGTTCTTGAAGCTTGGTCTTGAACGTGACATCGTCATCGCGACGGTACGCTCGATCATTCAACTGTTGTTGATTGGCTACATTTTGACGTTCGTCTTCGAGAGTGATAACCCGGTGTTCATGCTACTCATGATCCTCCTCATGATTGGGGCGGCGACGCAAAACATCATCAAAAAAGGGGACGGCATCCCGGGCATCACCTGGATGATCGTCCTCACGCTCGTCACGGTCGAATCGGTGACGATGGGGCTCATGCTCGGGCTCGGCATCATCCCGTTCGAGCCGGAGAAAGTCATCCCGATCAGCGGTATGGTCATCGGTAACTGTATGGTGTTATCGCTCCTGTTTTTGAACAAGTTCAAAGACGAGGTCGAACGGAGCGACGAGGTCATCGAGCTCATCCTGTCGATGGGCGGGGCACCGAAAATCGCAATCGAGCGGAGCTTGAAGAACGCCATCCGGACGAGTATGATCCCGACCGTCGAGGCGCAAAAAACGATGGGGCTCGTCCAGCTTCCGGGCATGATGAGCGGCCTTATCATCGGCGGCGCCGACCCGATGGAGGCGGTGTTGTACCAACTGCTCATCTTGTTCCTCATTTTGACGACGGCGACGATCTCAGCCGTCATGGTCGGCTATATGTCGTACCCGCGCTTGTTTAACCAAAAACTACAGTTCATCGGATTGACGTATCGGAAGGGGAAAACGACATGATCACAGGCATCCATCACGTCCAAATCACGATCCCAAAAGGTGAAGAAGCAACAGCACGCGCGTTTTATTGCGATGTGCTCGGCTTGAATGAAATCGACAAACCGGAGTCGCTTCAAGGACGAGGCGGGTTTTGGCTTCAAGTCGGCGACCAAAGCGTCCATGTCGGCACCGAGGACGGGGGCGACCGGCTGAAAACGAAAGCACATGTCGCCTATACGGTGACCGGTTTAGCGGAGTGGGGACGGAAACTCGAAGCAGAAGGAATCGAGCGGATTGAAGGGATTCCAATCCCTGGATTTGACCGGTTCGAGTTCCGTGATCCGTTCGGCAATCGGGTCGAGATGATTCAGGCGATCTAGTAACAAATGAAACCCGTCTGACTCGTATGAGTCAAACGGGTTTTTTAGCGATACGTGTCATGCGTCGGGCTAAAGACGTCTTCGGTTGATGGGCGCGCGATCGCAAAGTGTTCGACGTTATAGTGTCCATGCAGCACTTGATTGTGATGATCGATAATTTGTTCAGGCGTCAATACGTCTGACCCGTTCGTTGTGTGGCCATCAGAGACAAGGGTCACGTCAAAACCGCTTACCGTAGCGGTCCGGACAGACGTATCGATACAATGCTCCGTCTTGGCACCGGTGATGACGAGATGTTGAACGGCATGAGTTCGTAAGTAAGACAATAACGGTGTCCCGTGAAATGCGTTCGTTGCTTGTTTGTCGAATAGGACGGAATCGTCAGGGACAATGATGGACCGATGGACGGCAAACCCGTCGCCTCTTCCGTCGGCGACGTCTAAGTCACGAACGAAAATAACTGGTACTTGCTTTGAACTAGCTTGTTGAATGAGATTGTTGATGACGGCGGCGACTTCGGGACCTCGTTCGACTCCGCGTTCAACATCATTTCCGTCGACGAGCTCTTGTTGAAAATCGATGACGAGCAGTGCTTGTTTCATGATGTGACCTCCTGATTTGTAGTATTCCCTCCAAAGTTCATGACGACGACACCGAGCACGATGACGATGAGCCCGATGCTATTCAGTGTCGAGAGCACCTCACCGTAAACGAATACCCCAATCAATCCGGTTGCGACCGTGCCAAGACCGGCCCAGACGCTATAGGCAATGCTGAGCGGGATCGTCTTCAAAACGAAGCCCATGAGCGTGAACGAAACAGCGATACTCGCAAGCAGTATTACGCTCGGTAACAAATTTGTGAAGCCGTCCGACAGCTTCAGCATCGATGTGCCGAGCACCTCGAACGAAATCGAGACCAGTAATAACATATACCCTTTCACACGTTTCCCTCCTTCATATTTTCATCAAGACGAGCCCGACGATGACGAGTCCGATGCCGATGACGGTCTGTTTTCGAACTTGTTCCTTGAACACGAGAAAGCCTATCAATGCCGTCGCGGCAGTCCCGACCCCGCTCCAAAACGCGTAGGCGAAACTGAGAGGGATGGATAAGAGCGCGAGCGACAACAGATAAAACGCGGTCACGTATCCGAGCGCGACACCGAGGATCGGCAGTCGGTTCGTCGACGTTGCGTTCAGTTTTAACATACTTGAGCCGAACACTTCCGCGATAATCGCGGCAACTAGATAAGCAAAACCCATATAACCGTGACCTCCAACAATGTCAGTAGTGAATTCAATGTCATCACTTCATGTACGTTGCTGTGAATGTAGCAAAATCTATAAGGGTTGTCGATAGAATAAGTGAATGGGATAATTAGGAAAAGGAGATGGTTGTATGAATCAACGCCAATACGCACCGCTCTATATGACGCTCGCACTCTTTTTGTTGACGTTCTTAACACTGTTTACGTTGAACGGCCGCGTCTTTCCGAATTTAGACTTGCTGACCGCCATCTGGGTGTATCTCGCCTTGGATATCGCGTTGCTTGCCACACTCATCTGGGGACTTTTCTCGAAGGAGAAGATGGTGAGATTATTCAGCCTCTTCGCGAACATCGGATTGATTGTACCGTTATCGATTTGGATTTTCCTGTTATTACTCGCGAACGGAATTTCGGAAGCATAAATCATCAGAAACAAGACGTACCATTTCTGATGCGACCGATCCCATTCTTCATCTTGTTTGCTTTGTGCGGACCGCTCGCGTTAGCACTCGTCGTGATATACTGGCGCGATTTGCCGGAGGATATCCGGGGTCCTCATCTGATTATTGCCATCATCTTTTCGCTGTTTTTTATCGTGAAACTGCTTCCGGACGGCCTCCTGCAAATCATCCTCTTTTCATTCACGTACACGTTCATTCTGTTTCTCACCTACAGCATTCTCAAACGAAAACGAGACAAGCAAAACTGAATTCTAACCCTTCAGAAAGTGGTCGAGTACCACTTTCTTTTTATTTTGCATTAATAGTAGGAAAAAGATTTCCAATCCCTTTTTGTAAATTTGGCATTGCGCATCCTTTTTTTGTTTGCTATGCTTCTCAATGAAAACGACAATGATAATCATTATCAGTGAGGACAGGTGTCTGTTGCCTACATAGACAAGATCGACAACAGGAATGCCGTTCGACTGAGAAGGTTGTCAGCGTACTCAATACATATAGGGAGATGGAAAGAATGGGGAAATTGAAAGCATCAATCATGGTGACATCACTCGTCTTGTTGCTCGCGGCGTGCGGGAACGAGGATGAGGCGAAAAATACGGGCAACGCGGAAGCGGAAGCGAAACCGAAGACGGTCGAGATCACGGACGCCCACGGCAAGATCGAAGTACCAATCAACCCGGAGACGGTCGTCGCGCTCGACAACCGGACGTTCGAGACGCTCGCAGAGTGGAACGTCGAACTCGCGGCTGCGCCGGTCGGCTTGATGCCGGCTGAGTCACCATACGTCAAAGACGAGGACATCGTCGACGTCGGCATGCACTTCGAGCCGAACTTAGAAGCGATCGCCGGAGTCGATCCGGACGTCGTCATCGTCGGTCAACGTTTCGCCGACTACTATGAGGACATCAAAAAGTTGGTCCCGAATGCGGCCGTCATCGACTTGAACATCGAACTTCCGGAAGATTCAGGCACACCGGGTGAGATTTTAGTCCAAGGACTTGAAGACACGACGCTCACGCTCGGCCAAATCTTCGACAAGACCGAAGAAGCGGAAGACATGGTCGCTGACCTCGACAAGTCAATCGAAGACGCGAAAACGGCTTACGACGGTAAAGAGTCAATCATGTCGGTCATCGTCTCGGGCGGAGACATCGGGTTCTCAGCGCCGATCAGCGGCCGTGTGTTCGGACCGATGTACGACATCTTCGGCTGGGTGCCAGCGCTAGAAGTTGAGAAGACGACAGGTGACCATGAAGGGGACGAAGTCTCGGTCGAAGCAATCGCCGAGAGTAACCCGGACTGGTTGTTCGTGCTCGACCGCGACGCACCGCTCGCTGACGCAGAAGGCGCAGTCCCGGCTGAAGACGTCATCGACAACGCACCGGCGCTTCAAAAGACGACGGCCGTCAAGGAAGATCAAATCGTCTACGCACCAAAAGACACGTACTTAAACGAATCGATTCAAACGTACTCGGAGTTCTTCGACGGCGTTGCAGCAGCGCTCGCGAAGTAACGAGGCCACGTTGTGCAAAATCCAATACTAAACAGGGTTGGGACGAGTGCTCAACCCTCCTTTTCTAAAATTTGGACGAAGTCGTTCATCTTTGCATTGCTCGTCGTCCTGATGCTTGCGATCTTGTCGCTGTTCACCGGTGTATACGACATCAGTAAAGCGGACGGCTTCGATATGTTTTGGATCACGCGGGTCCCGCGGACGGTCGCGCTCATGTTGACCGGTGCCGCAATGGCGATGGCGGGGCTCGTTATGCAGTTGATCACACAAAACCGATTGGTTGAACCGACGACGACCGGCACGATTGAATGGGCCGGTCTCGGGTTGTTGGCAGTCTACTTGTTAGTCCCGGCACCGTCGCTCATGATGCGGATGACGGGAGCAATCGTATTCTCGTTTATCGGGACGATGGTATTCTTTTGGTTTTTACGGTCGGTCAAACTCCGTTCGTCCTTAATCGTCCCGATTATCGGACTCATGCTCGGGGCGGTCGTCTCGGCCGTGTCGACGTTTCTTGGATTGTTCTTCCGGGCCAGCCAGACGCTAGAAGGCTGGTTCGTCGGCTCGTTCGCCTCGGTCCAAGTCGGACGTTATGAATACTTATGGCTCATCATCATCGCTACGTTCTTCATTTTCTTACTCGCGAACCGATTGACGCTCGTCGGACTCGGGGAAGATATTGCGACGAGCCTTGGCGTCAACTACAACTTATTGATGTTGATCGCAACCGGCTTGATTGCGTTATCCGTCGGGGTCGTCGCGACCGTCATCGGTAACTTGCCATTCCTTGGCTTGATCGTCCCGAACCTCGTTTCGATGTTCCGTGGGGACGACCTCCGCAACAACTTGCCGTGGGTGTGTGTCATCGGGATGGGCGCGATTCTCGTCAGTGACTTGATCTCACGGACGATCATCATGCCGTTCGAGTTGCCCGTGTCGCTCATTCTCGGGACGGTCGGCTCGGTCGTGTTCATCGCGATTCTGTTACGGCAGCGGAAGACGGGAGGGGTACGATGAGTACGGTCATGGAAAAAGAAGCTTACGAAGTGGACGTTCATCCGCTTAACGGGAAAGAACGGAGTGCGTCTGCGTTTCGCTCGAAAAAAGAAGAGCGCCGCTATTGGCTGTTCCTCATCGCTTTCATCATCGGGGGGCTATTATGCGCGTTCGGTCTTCTCGTCTACAACAATCCGGTCCCGTTCGACTCCCCGTCGTTCGTGCCGGTCGTCGAGCGCCGTGTCGTAGCCGTCGTCACGATGGCAATTGCGGCACTTTGTCAAAGTCTCGCGACCGTCGCGTTTCACTCGGTGACGAACAACCGCATCATCACCCCGTCCTTGCTCGGTTTTGACGCGCTCTATTCAACGATTCAAACGAGTATGATCTTCTTCTTCGGCGCTGGGGCTTTGGTCGGCTTCAGCGGGACGGGAGCGTTCTTGAGTCAAGTCGCTGTCATGGTCCTGATGAGTCTTCTGTTGTACGGCTGGCTGTTATCGGGAAAATATGCCAACCTTCAACTGATGCTCCTCATCGGGATTATCATCGGGACCGGGTTGAACTCGGTGTCGACGTTCATGCGCCGCATGCTCGCACCGTCCGAGTTTGACCTCTTACAGGCGCGCCTGTTCGGTTCGGTGACGAACGCGGACGCCGCCTACTTCCCAATCGTCATCCCGATCGTTGTGGTCGTCGGTGTCTTGCTTTACCTGTTCTCGAACCAGTTGAACATCGTCGCGCTCGGGAAAGACGTGGCGACGTCGTTCGGGGTGAACCATCGCCGAAGCGTCATCTATACGCTCATACTCATCTCGCTCTTAATGTCGGTATCGACGGCCTTGATCGGACCGCTGACGTTCTTCGGCTTCTTGGTCGCGACGCTCAGTTATCAGGTCGCGGCGACGTATGACCATAAATACGTCTTCCCGATGGCGTTCGCCCTTGGCTTCTTCGTACTGACGAGCGCATATTTCTTTATGTATCACATTTTCAATACACCGAGTGTCGTGTCCGTCATCATTGAGCTGTTCGGCGGCGTGATTTTCTTAGCGGTGATTTTAAGGAAGAGGTCGCTATGATACAAATCGAGCAAGTGAAAAAATCGTATACGGACGACGTCCAGATCGGACCGCTCGACCTCCACATCCCGAAGGCCGGGTTCACGTCGTTGATTGGTCCGAACGGGGCCGGGAAGTCGACGACGCTCATGATGATCGGCCGTCTGCTCAACTTGGACGAAGGACAGATCCAAGTCGCCGGGATGGACGTGTCGAGCACGAAGTCGAAAGACTTGGCGAAGATCATCACGATCTTACGCCAGGAGAACCATTTCGTGACCCGACTCACCGTGCGGCAGCTCGCCGGGTTCGGCCGTTTCCCGTATTCGAAAGGGCGGTTGACGAAAGAAGACGAAGCAATCATCTCGAAATATATCGACTTCCTCGACTTGACGAGTTTAGAGCATCGTTATCTCGATGAACTGTCGGGCGGGCAGCGTCAACGGGCTTATGTTGCGATGGTACTTTGTCAGGAGACGGAATACGTGTTGCTTGACGAGCCGCTCAACAACTTGGACATCGCCCGCTCGGTCCAGATGATGGAATATTTGCGTCACGTCGCCGACGAGTTCGGACGGACGATCGTCACCGTGCTCCACGATATCAACTTCGCGGCGAAGTATTCGGACCGGATTTGTGCGATGAAAGACGGCAAGATCGCCGCCTTCGGTACGGTCGATGAGATCATGGACGCAAACATCTTATCAGATATTTTCGAGACGAAGCTTGAAATCATTCAAGGACCATACGGACCGATCGCGGTCTATTAATAGAAGGAAGGAGTGACGACGATGCACATTTACTGGACACCAATTCAACAAGTTGTACAGGAAGCGCCAGATACATACACGTTCCAACTCGAACTGCCGGACGGCTTCACGTGGGACGAGGGGGCGCATACCCACTTCGCCCTTGAAGGGTTCAACAAAGAAGACAAACCGAACCGGAGCTTGATTCGCCACATGTCGATCTCGACGCTACCGCGTGAAGGCGCGATCGGCATCACGACCCGGGTCAAACGAGAGTGCTCCGAGTTCAAGTCGATCTTACGTGACATGAAGATCGGGGAGAAGGTCGCCATCTTCAAGACGCATTCGAACGTGCCGCTCCAGCGTGACGGGAAGAACGTCTACCTGCTGTCGGCTGGCGTCGGGCTCGCGACGTTCCGTCCGATCGTACTTGACTATTTGGCGAACGGGGAAGGTATCCCGCATCTCCATTCCTTGAACGTCGACTCGTCGACAGACTATTTGTTCGGCGATGTATTTAAGTCGTCAAACAGTTTCACGGCCGAGTTCGTCGCCAATCGTTCAGATTATTACGCGGCGGTCGAGACGCTCGCACAGGATATGGAAGGTTTGTATTACATCGTCGGCAGCGATGACTTCTTACGGGAGACAATCGCGATGCTACGTGAGCGGGGCATCAACCGCGAACAAATCGTGCTTGATAAGCATGACTTTCAGTTGGATGAGTTTTTAGGGGAAAGAAGCGACAACGCAATCTCTTCTTCAGGCAAAGGATAACGAGTGAGCAATCTAAATTAAAAAAGGTATCTGATTCATTCAAAACAGAATGAATCAGATACCTTTTTCAGTTGCTACGGACGTCAGACGTACCTCAGAATGTGAACTCGATTCCTTTAGAAGTGAGCCAAGCAATTAACACCCCATACCCAAATATGCTGATTGCTGAATAGGTGAGAAGTGTAGAGCGTCTCATCCCGATCGAATGACCAATCACGCCAACGACCCATGACCCTAGTAGGGGCGTGACGAGGATGATTGACCAACTGCCATGTTCGCGCATCAAATGACTAAATCGATGTTGCTCTAAGCGATCGAGCCAGCCGCTGAGACGTTTGAATCGATGCAACCAATCGTAAAAATAAGCGAGCAGAGGAACCGGCAAGAAGTTGCCAAGTCCGGCCCAGAGGACGGCAGAGACGCCGTCGAGACCAAGTAACATCGTACTCGGGATGGCCAAATAGATTTCGAACATAGGGAAGAAGCCCATAAACCATGCGGTTGCAGATAGACTGATATATTCCAATAAATTCATGTTGGTTCTCCTCTGAGGTTTGGGATTCTCGTGTTCCATAGAATAAGTCGTGAATTATTGCTTAATCCATTTCGCACTCCGGCCGAGTCCAGACGGAGCGATTTCCCCTTTATCCCGTAATTCCCGAAGGACACGGTTGATGGTCGCCTCGCTGATGTCGGGACAGGCATTCCGAACATCCGACTTGGTAAACGGTACGATTCTCCCTTCTACGAATCGTCTAATCCGGCTACTCTTACTTTGACTTCCTGACGTGACGAGTCCTACGCGATCTTCTAACTCTTTATATGCGGCAAGGATCACGCTCAACAGATAGTTGATCCATGGGAGCGGGTCTTGTCGGTTCTCATGCCAATGAATCGATGATAACCGCAGGGATTCATAGTAATCCTCTTTCCGTTCCTCGACAATCTTCTCGAGACTGATATAGCGACCGACCTCAAAGCCGAATTGATAAAGCATCAACAAGGTTAAAAGACGGGCGATTCGTCCGTTCCCGTCATTGAACGGATGGATCGATAAAAAGTCGAGGACGAACATACTGGTCAAGATGAGCGAATCGACGTCTTCGTTTTGGCGACGCTCTTTTACACTGTCACATAAGGCCTGGACAGCCGCTGGGGTCTCAAAGGCTGGGACTGGTACGAAACGCGTCCGGCGCGTGCCATCAGGGAAGGTCACACTAATCTCGTTATCGACATTCTTCCATCTCCCGCCCTCAATCGGAACAAACTTGTAGAGCTCTTTATGGAGCTGAAGCAAGATGTTCGGGTTGATTGGGATGTCCTGGGCTGAGGCATGAATCAAGTTCAATACATCCCGGTATCCGACAATTTCAGCTTCCGAGCGGTCGGCCGGGTCAGAGGTCTTCGACATGATGGTGTGTAGGCGGCTCTCGGTCACGACGATTCCCTCGATTGCATTGGAAGCCTTGGTCGATTGGATGACAGCCACGTCACGTAATGTGTTCAAGATTTGAGGTGCCTGTTGTTTATACAGGTCTTGTTTGCCTTTGTATTCATTGATGTGGCCGATCAATCGTACGGTCTCCATCGGCAAGGAGAGATTTCTTAAATACTGATAATCGTAATTTCGCATAAGAATCATCCTCATTCATTATCAAAATTGATTAAACATGTTCATTTCATCAATTTTTGACTATGTTTATCTATAATATAACCTATTTATGATGTGTTTAAAATATTAAACATACTCATTCTTTTAATGGATGACTATGTTTAGGGATAGATGAGTTATATTTCAAATGATGAACGTGAGTGACATGAGAAAGCGCATCTCCGATTTCCACGAAGACGCGCTTGGTTCATATGATCCATCGTATGTGTAGCATCAGACTTCTTCATCATTGTACGGAAGTTCGACATTCAGACCGGGGACACGTTCTTCGGTCTTTTTGTGTGACAAATCGCGACGAACCGTTCAAATAGGTCCCGTCCGTCCGGTGTCCCGATCGACTCGGGGTGGAACTGGACGCCGTACGTCGGGTGTTCGGGATGCTCGAGCGCCATGATGACGCCGTCCGCAGTCGTGGCTGTCACGGTGAGTTCCGTCGCTTGGACGATGAGCGAATGATAACGCATGACGTCCATCGGCTTCCCGTCGAAGAAGACGCCAGGTACGGTCTCGATCACGGACGTCTTCCCATGCATGACTTCGCGTGCTCGTCCGACCGTCCCGCCGAACGCTTCGGCGATGACTTGATGGCCGAGACAGACGCCGAGAATCGGGATGACGCCGGACAGCTTCCGGACGACATCGAGGGAGACACCGGCGTCACGTGGACCACCGGGACCCGGGGAGATGATGATGCCAGTCGGATTGAGGTCACGAATGTCGTCAACCGTCAGTTCGTCGTTGCGGACGACTTTCACATCGCTGAACCGGGCGACGTCTTGATAGACGTTATACGTGAACGAGTCGTAGTTATCGATCAGTAAAATCATGCGAACACCTCCAACAGGGATTTGGCTTTGTGCAACGTCTCTTCATATTCCGATACCGGGTCCGAGTCGAAGACGATGCCGGCCCCGGCTTGGACGTACGCCGTATCATTTTGGACGACCATCGTCCGGATGGCGAGGGCGAAGTCGAAGCCGCCCCGGACGTCGAGATAGCCGACGGCCCCGGCGTACACTTCGCGTTTCACCGTCTCGAGCTCGTCGATCAGCTGCATCGCCCGGATTTTCGGTGCCCCGGAGACGGTGCCGGCCGGGAGACAGGCCCGTAGCGCGTCGATCGGGTTCAAGTCGTCACGGAGCTCGCCTTCGACTTCGGAGACGAGATGCATGACGTTTTTGAAACGCTCGACTTCCATCTGTTTCGGGATCGTGACGGTGCCGACTTTGGCGACGCGTCCGATATCGTTCCGGCCGAGGTCGAGCAGCATCCGATGTTCGGCCAGTTCTTTCTCGTCTTGAACCAGGTCTTCGGCGTGGCGCATATCTTCTTCGACGGTCTTGCCGCGCGGGCGCGTACCGGCGATTGGATTCGTCGAGACGCGGTTCCCCTCGACACGGACGAGACTCTCAGGCGACGCCCCGAGGATGATCGCTTCGCCTAGGTCGATATAGAATAAGTACGGGCTCGGGTTCTGTTTTCGGAGCGTCCGGTAGAAGTGGAACGGGTCACCGGTGAACGTCGCGTCAATCCGTTGCGACAAGACGAGCTGGAACACCTCGCCGGCGAGGATTGCTTCTTTCGCCTTCAAGACACGCTCGATAAATGCGTCCTTGTCGGTCAAGATGCGTTCGCTCGTCCGGACGACCGGCGCGAGTTCGTGCGTCTTCGCCGTCTCGAGCTCCATTTTCAACTGTTCGAGACGGACAGAACCGTCGCTGTCACCCGTGTCGATCAAGATGACGCGCTCCTCGAGATGGTCATACAGGACGACCGTCTCATAGCGTTGGAACAACGCGTCCGGCAAGTCACGCGTCTCGGTCGGCGTGTTCGGGATCGGCTCGTACGTCCGCAACAGGTCGTAGCCGATATACCCGACGGCGCCGCCGATGAACGGGTAGGGGGCGTCTTCCGTGTCCCGTTCGATCAATGTGGATAAGACGGCGAGCGGGTCGTTCGCTTGAATCGTGCCTGTCGCATCGGTCACGGTGTTACCGTCGACACGAATCGTCTCGACCGGGTTTGCCGCGATGATCGAGTAACGTCCGTGCTTGCCTTCAGCCCGGCTTTCGAGCAAGACTTTCCGCTCGCCTTGCAACCGGTGGAAGATGGCCACCGGGGTCAGTTCGTCGCCGTTGATGATCAGTTGTTCCATGTAATCTCCTCCTTCAAATTAAAAAAATCCCCCGCCCGACATGTCTAAAAAAGACATGAAGGACGGGGGACCCGTGGTGCCACCTTCGTTGGGGGAGTTCCCCCCACTCATCACGAACAATCATTCGCTATCCTCGGTAACGGGAGGACCCGTCAGAGCCTACGTATCGGTCTGAACGCTCAAAAGCCCATTCACGCAAGACACGTCACCGGTTCGCATCGACCACCGGCTTTCTGGAGACGTCCCTTCGCGCTACTCTTCTTTCTCATCGCGAGTTCGTATAATGTTATCGTTACTTTAACGGGATGCAGTGAGATTGTCAAGGTCTATCCGAGAGTTGCCGCTCCGTCTGTCGCTTCTCGATGAATGTATAGGCAATCAAGAACGAGATGACAGGGAAGATCAAGTTCCAAGAACTTAAGCTGACCATACTCCATTCATAATAAGTCGTCATCGTCACAACTTCGATGAGCGCATTGAAGAGAAACGTCACGATTGGTGCGATGTAGATCTTGTTCGTCTTGAGGGCGGCGTAGACACCGACTCCGATCGTGAGAACGGGAACGATGACGAGTTGCCATAAAAACGGGTCCATCCATTCAAACATCGTCGTTACCTCCTAAAGTGATTTGTAGCCGAGGAAGTTCGAGCGCCACATCGGGTCATGAATCGAGTTGATTTGGAGCATCTCACCACCGGCATGGATGAAGAATTCGTTGTCGAGCATGATGCCGATATGCGACGGACCACTTCGATACGTGCCGGCGAAGAAGACGATATCACCGCGGCGTCCGCTCGTGATGCCAGTCCGTTTATTTTTAAAGTGACCGCTGTGCCAATAGCCGGAGACGTTCGTTCGACCGCCAATCTTGCCGGCCTGGTTGGTCGCGTAGTGAATCAAGCCTGAACAGTCGAAGCCACCGTTCAGTGGGGACTGCGAGCCCCACGTGTACGGTGTGCCGAGATGGCGTGCCGCTGCTGCGATCATCCGTTCTTGTTGCGAGTTGCTTCGTTTCGTCAAGAGCGGATCTTGCTTGATCCGGATATCTTTCATTTTGACGTACACCGGGCGCCAACTATACTGAATCAAATACGAGTCACCGCTCTTGCCGCGCGGATAGACGCGTTGGCTCGCATCGAGATAGCCGATGGGGCGGGTATCGTTCGGATTGGCATAATACGGTGTCTGTTTCGTCGTCGCATAATGGGCGACCGGGTTCACGTTCGTCGGCTGGATCGCTTTCGGTTTCGTCTCGGCGATATACGGGTTCAAGACATAAACACGTTTCCCAGACGGAAGACGCACGTGCCAGAAGTCGGCATCGATCGAGCGCAGTCCGATGAGCTTCGTCCCGCGGGCGAGCGTGCCGGCTGGTCGGCTGTAAGCGACGTCGGCTGAAAAATATGGCGTGCCGTTGAACTGGGCATAGAAGACAGTGCCGACTTTCGGTTTCGCAAGCGGTTTCGTCAAGCTGAGGTAGCCCGTCGCGACGAAGCGATACGCCCCGTTCACACGGACGCGAGTGTAGTAGCCGCTCGTTCCGTATGTCTCGACGACGAGTCCACGCTTGAGTTCGGCGACTTGTTTGACGGTCGAGGCCGAGGCGTACACTTCGACCTCGTCATGACGGACGTAACGTTTGCCGCTCGAGTCATAGAGCGGTGGTTTTTTCGTACTTGTCAGATTCGTCGGGACGAAGTAAAACTTTCCGTTTGACGAGACGCGCGTATAGTTGCCGGATGTTCCATACACGTTGACGAGCTGTCCGCGTTTGAGTTTAAAACTCGTTTTTGTCGAGAGGGATGCCCCTGTATAGAGGGGTGTCTCTTTTTGAATATAACGCTGGCCCGTCTTCAAGAACGGTGGGGGCGTCGTCTTTAACCATTTCGACTCGACGAACAAGAACTGACCGTTCGTAAAGATGCGTGTGAACTCTCCGTCGCTGCCATAAATGCTGACGATTTGTGACCGCTTTAGCTTCCCGACGACGTCGGTCTTCTCGACATCACGATAAAGCGAAGCCTCGCCTTGCGCATAGCGCGAGCCGGTCTTTGCATACGTCGGCATCTTTTCGGCGAGCGCTGCCGTCTGGACGTAGACGAACATCCCGCCCTTGTAGAGACGGGTATAGTCGCCGCTTGTACCGTACACGCTCGAGCGAGTGCCCCGGACGAGCTGGCCGACGGCTGTCATCCCGAGATCGCTAAAAGTCATCGTGCCCGTGACAGCGACTTGGGTGCCAGTCTTGACTGGGGACGGACTCATCATCGTCGCCGGCACGAATCCATAGCCGTTTTCGAGTTTGATGCGGAAGTGGTCGTCTTGTATCCCATGAACGGTCAGCATCGCGCCTGGTTCGAGCGTCAAGGCGACGTTTCCGCCTGGCGTGGCGAGCACGTTTGCCCCGGGTTTCGCATAACGGGTCGACGTTTCGAGTGTTTCGGCGAGCGCCTCACGCGCTACATATGCACCGTCTGTCATCAACAGACGGTCGCCTTCAAGATCGAACACTTTGACGACCGTTCCGTATGACAATGGTGTGATCGGATTGCCCGCTGCATCGACCGCGTTCGTGTCGGTCCGGATATAGCGGTCGACAGGGTAGGCTAAGACATCGTTCCGGACATAACCTTCCGTCTCGCCGATGGTTATACGAGAATGCGTGGCCGCCGTTTCGATGACATCGACCTGTTCATGTGGCGCGAGTGTGATCAAGACGACCGATTCGTCGATCGCCTCGTAAAGCGACGCCTCGATTCGGATGACGGCCTCGTTCTCGTTCGCCTGAACGGTCGCGGTCCAGAAAAAGCTACAGATGAAGAGCAAACTAAGTAATCGTTTCAGAATAAACACCTCGACTATTTTTTGATTTACAATTTTTAGTATACGCAATGTGGACGAAGAGAAGTCGGACGGTTTTGAAAAAGAGGGGAATCATAATCGTGGCTTGAAGCACATATGCGTACGAGGCGAGGTAAAAAGTAAAAAACCGTCCCCGGGGCGCGCCGAAGAGCGCGATCGAGGACGGAATATTAAAAAATTTCAGTATTCAAATAGTTGACCGACACTTTCAAGTTGCCGTTCATCTTGCGGAGCTCGTCAATCACCTGCTTGTCTTTGACGCCGTCCTTGTTTTGGACGATGTAGACGAGCTGGATCATCGTGCCGAGGTTCGTCGTCTCGACCGAGCGGAGCGCGTAATACTTATAGTGGGCCGAGAGCACCCCGTCAAACGCCGTCTCGTCATGGAGATTTTCCGGGACGGTGATTGATAGCCGCTTCTTGTCCGAGCCACCGCGGCCGAAGTCGAACATATACAATACGATGATGATGACCGACAAGCTGACCGTGAACAGGATGGCAAGTATGTAGAAGCCGAGCCCGCACGAGATACCGGCGGCCATCCCGAAAAAGATGAAGGCGATGTCTTTCGGGTCGCTCATTGCGCTGCGGAAGCGGATGATCGAGAACGCACCGACGAGACCGAAAGCGACGGCGACGTTGTTACCGATGACGATCATGACGACCGACACGGTGACACCCATGATGATGATCGTCTGGACGAACGATTGCGAGTAACGGGCACCCGTATGCGTCTTCTTATATAAGTAGGCGATACAGAGCGTCAAGATGAAGCTAAGGAAAATGGCGGCGGCCGCCTCGAGCACGGTCAGCCGGGACGTGACGTCGGCGAGCTGGCGGACTTCGTTGAAAATGTTCGTCATGACAGAATCCTACCTTCGCTTAAGTTTTCTTGGTCCAACAGTTCAACGCTCGTACAAAACTTCGAGACGCTCTGCTTGTTGCATTCGAGGTCAGAGAGAAGCCGTGCGAGCCAGAACGGCACGACCTCGGACACTTTCACTTCGAGGACGACGAGACCGGGGTCAATGAAATGGTGCCCCTCCGGTCCGTGTTCGATGCGGAGGTCGTCGTTGCGGCACATGAGGTTATAGTCGAAGGTGACGCGCAAGTCTTGCTCGAACGTGCCGGAGAACGCTTGGCGGTCGTAACTGACGACGGTGTGCGGCAATAAGTTGTACGTGTGCTGGAAATGAAGCGCTTCTTTCAAAATTTGCGGGTTTGACGCCGCGACCGACGCGATCGGTTTGTCCGGGTCGCGCAAGATATCGTACGCCTCATGGAGCGGCAAAATCGTCCGGCGCTTGTTGACGACGTTTTTGAACTTCTGCTTCACCTCGATGAACGACATACTGCCAAGATCGGCCTGATCATAAATACGGAGGCGCAACTTTTGGCGGAACGGGAGCTTATTGCGTGTCTCGTAATAGATCGCCTTGTCACTTGAGTCGAAATAGAGACTGACGATATTGTATTTGCCTTCTGGGTTGCCGTACGTGTCGTAATGCATGTACGGCATGATGAGTTCACGCAGCTCGAGGTATTTGGCAAAGGGGATTAAATATTTGATCTCGTATCGCTTGAATATCTCTTGGGCCACGGTGTCACTCCTTTTTAGGCATTGTTAATTATTTGTTAAGGTGTGTGTTAGAATTCAAGTATACTGTTACAACACACGAGACGCAAACGAAGATATAGACCAGGAGGCCTGTACTATATGAAGAGTTTAAAAGTTGGGATGTTGGCCGTGCTCCTCGCTGGGACGTGGGGCGGGATGTATTACGTCGCTGAAGAACAAGCGACCGCGGGCGCAGCGTTCGAGCAAGCGCTCGCCGAACAATTGAATATCCCGGTCGGCTCGTTCAACCAAAACAAAGTGCGCGGTGTCACCGAGCTCGACTTGTCGGGCTACGGCTTGATCGACTTGACCGGCCTCGAGCATTTTCAGTCGCTCGAGACGCTCGACTTGTCGGGTAACCGGTTGACCGACGTCACGGTGCTCGAGAGCCTCCGTTACTTAAAGACGCTCGATCTCAGCTTCAACCAGCTCGAGCAAATACCGAAGTTGCCGGAGACGCTCGAGTCACTCGATCTCGAAGGGAACGACGTCAGCGATTTGACGTTCTTGCCGGAGTCAGACACGCTGACGACGCTGAACGTACGGGACAACGACATCGATTCACTCGACGTATTGCCAGAGCGGACGCCAAACGTGACCCATCTCAACATCCGTGGGAACGCCGTCGCCTCGGTCGAGCCTCTCCGCGACATGACTTCGCTTCAAGACGTCAACTTGCGTGACAACCGTATCACCGACATGTCACCGCTTGAAGCGTTAGCCATCACGGAGCGACTGTACGTGACCGGCAACGCGACGCACGACTACGCCGCGCTCGATTCGATCGCCGAACAAATTATTGACCGTGACTTCGAGAGGTTGCCGGACGGTCCTGCGTTCTCGGTCGACGGTGGTGTGATCGCTCCGGGCACTGAGCTCGCGCTCGAAGCAGCACCGGGGAGTGCGGTTTATTACACGATCGACGGAAGCGAGCCGACACCGGAGTCGAATCGATACAAGGGACCGATCCAACTCGATCAGGCGTTGACGCGTGACGTCGCCGTGCTATCGAACAACCGGTCGGCGACGAACTGGCCGACGCCGTCATTTGTGCGAGAAGACGTCGAGCGCGCCTTGATCATCCGAGCGATCGCCGTCCAGGACGGGGCGACGAGCAAACCGTCGACGGCGACGTATGTGTTCGACGACAGCGTGTTCGCCTCCGATCTCCCGGTCGTCTCGCTCACGACTGACGCAACGAACTTGTTTGACCCGTCGATCGGCATTTATACGCCGGGCGACTTGCCGGACGGGCCGCTCGAGATCGGCCGTGGCAACTTCTTCGAGACGGGACAAGAGTGGGAGCGCCCGGCCCAAGTCGACTACTTTGAGAAGGGCGAGCTTGCCTTCTCGCAAGACGTCGGCATCCGTATCCACGGCGGCTTCTCGCGCGGGCTCGCCCAGAAGAGTCTGCGTCTCTACGCCCGGAGCGAGTATGGGCAGAGCCGGTTCTATCATCCGTTCTTCCCGGACAACGAGGAAGAGGAGTTCAACCGGTTACTGTTGCGGAACGCCGGCAACGACTGGCAAGGGGCGATGCTTCGGGACGCGTTCATGCAAGAACTCCTCCGTGAACGCTCGCTCGATTTTCAAGACTATCAGCCGGTCGTCGTCCTGATGAACGGGGAGTACTGGGGGATGCACAACTTGCGTGAGCTATACTCCCCGGAATACTTTGAAGTGAAATATGATATCGCTGAGACAGAGCTCGCCATCCTCGAGGCCGACCTCGATGCGCCGGACGGGTTCGCTATCGAGACGGGACAAGACGCCGACCTCATCCACTACCAGGAGATGGTCCGTTTCGCCGAGACGAACGATTTGAACGACCCGGCGGCGTTCGAAGAACTCGAACGCCGCATCGATGTCGACAACTTCCTCGAGTATGTGGTCTATCAAGCGTTTTACGGCAACCTCGACAGTATGTTCAACAACTACGCCGTCTGGCGCAAGTCGGCCGACCCGGTCGCAGACGTCTATGGACACGACGGTCGCTGGCGCTGGATCGTCTTCGACCTCGATCAAGGCTTTGCCGGACGATCGCCGATTGACGAGAGCGTCGACTACGACATGTTCGCTTATTTGACGGGACCGGGTCCCGAGCACGCCTTGTTCCGGTCACTCATCGCGAGTGATGAAGGAGAAGCGCGTTTTCTGCGCCTGTTTGACGAATTGCTCGCCGGACCGTTCGAGACAGAGACGATGCTAGCGCTACTGGACGATATGGCGGACGGCATCGCCCCGGAGATGGAAAACCAATTCGCGCGTTGGGGGAACGCCCCGTCGGTCAAAGCGTGGGAAGGGCGGGTCGAGAAGATGCGCGTCTTCGCCGAGCGGCGTCCGGACGTCGTCAAGCGGCAACTGATTGAGCGGTTTGGGACCGATGCAATCGGCTCGGTCGAAGAAACGAAATTATGCTATGATGTACGGTGAAAGGAAGGTACAGCTATGGAAACACTCAACATGAAACAACTTTCTGACAACCGGTCCGCGTCTCAAACGGCAGGCGACCTTGAGGCGATGCGGAGCATCATGCACGATGAATTCCGCTACGTCGACTCGAGCGGGCGTCAGTTCGATAAAGAGACATTTTTAGACCAGTTCGTCGACCCGGCCGCCGTCCAATGGATCTCGCAAGAGACGGTGACGTTCGACGAGACGGTCAAAGGCGACATCGCCGTCGTCCAGCTGCTGCTCGAGGAGCGGTTCATCCTCGGGACGAACGCGTACGAAGGCCGATTCTGGGCGTTGCATCTTTACGCCAAAGATAAGGATACGTGGCTCTGGCAAGGCGGGCAGGCGACGATGATTCACGAGACGTGAGCGCTAGGCATCTCCATATTGGAGGTGCTTTTTGTTTTGTCTGAAAATAAGGGGAATCAGTTTTTGAAAAAATATATACTGAAATTAGAAAAATATGTACCTCTTTTTAAAATAATCCAGTAAACTGAACTTGTTGGCTATCGACATACTTATTTTAGGAGGACTTATAAATTATGAAACAACCGAAACATTTAGCTCTTTTCCTTGCCGGGACGCTCGTCTTCGGCGGCTTCACGCCTGCCTACGTCTCGGCTGCGACGACGGTCGACGTGACGGCGCCGACAGCGCCGGTCGTATCGGCCCCGCTCCACACGTCGACGGAACTTGTCATTTCAGGTGAAGTCGGTGCGAAAGCCGAAATCATGATCAACAGTAAGACATACGTCCGGACTATTTTAGAGTCAGGTACGGCGACGTTCAAGATGTCACCGCAATCGGTCGGCAAAGTCATCGACGTCCGTCTCGTCGACGCGAGCGGCAACGCGAGCGAAACGACGCGTGTCATCGTCGCCGAAGACGCATCGGCACGTCCGGCAGCACCGGTCGTCAAACCGGTCACGAACTCGTCACGCGTCATGACCGTACTCGGTGAGCCTGGACTCAGCCTCATCGTGACGGTCGGCGGCTCGACGTATTCAGGCAAGTTCGACGCGAACGGCACGTACCGTCGCACGCTCAGCCTCCAAAAAGTCGGAACACCGATCTCGGCTCAGGCGAAGTCGAATAAAGGCGCACTCAGTGACCTCGTTAAGACGAAAGTCGTGACGGACCGCTACGCACCGAAACCAGCCCGCGTCACGCAAGCGATCACGGCGATGTCAAGCGGTGTGTCGGGTACGGCAGAAGCTTACGCGACGGCATTTGTCACAATCGGCACGAAGACGTACTCGGCTCCGGTCATGTCGACCGGCAAGTTCATCGTCAAGATCCCGAAACAGAAGATCGGCCAAAAGATGTCGCTCGTCATCCGTGACGGTGCCGGCAACAAGAGCACGCCGTCTGTTTTGACGGTCCAGCACGCGTTCTACAACAACTTCCACCGGGTCACGTCTGATGGGACGCGTTTGACGCTCCATAAGGAAGTCTTCTGGTCGGACGCGTCGACACGTTATAGCGAGACGTTCGCGCCGGTCTTCCTCGGGCACCCGTCGAAGTCGAACATGAACTTCCTGCTCAGCTACTACGCGGAAGACGGCGAGCCGATCGAGTTCGAAAAGCTTCGCATCCGCGTCGGTTCGGCGACATACACGCAAAACATCTCGTTCGATGACGTCGGCTATACCGAATATGAAGACGGCACGATTGAAGAGTCGTACTTCTTCAAGCCGAACGCAAAACTCGTCAGCTTCGTCAAACAGCACGTCCGTCCGGAAAACCGGATCGTCGTGACGGTCGAAGGTTACGAGTACGACCTCGAGTTCGCACTTGCGGGTGCCGAGAAGCGCGCCTTCATTCAATCACTTCAATACGCAGGATATTAACAAACGGCCGGTGGCGACACCGGTCTTTCTAATGGGAAAAAGCGAGATCTATTCACAAAATGGGTATATCGACACATTTCCGAAATCTTTTCGTAATATTTTTGAAACATATTCCGATAGTATACGTAGAAAGCACTGGCAGCATAGCCGACAGAAACCATGAAATGAGGGGAAAACATGAAACACACGTACTACCGCCTATTGGCCATCCTAACGATCTTTGCACTCGTCATCTCGCTCGTCCCACCGAGCGTCTCGGCCGATCAAGGAGCAGGCATGACCGAGGCGACATTACTTACACCGGGGGAAGCCGTCGAATTCACGACGGGTACCGACAAGGTGAACACGTACTGGTTCAAGATGGAGCGTCAAGCGACATCGATGACACATATGGAAGTCACGCTCGACGCAACGAAACTGACGAACATCTCGATCTACCCGAGCGCCGATATGGCCGCGAAAGATGAGACGTTCGACCGGTATCGCTCGAGCGCGACACAAGAAGAACAAAAACAGACAGCGAAAATCGCGTTCCCGTACGCATGGGAAGGACCTTACTACATCAAGGTCGAGTATATGCCGATGGAAATCATCGAAGACATCCCAGTCATGGACGGGGAAGAGGCACCAGAGTTTGATTTGTCACAGCTCGCTTCTGACATCAAGCTCGTCTACAACCCGGTCAAGCTACCGGTGAAGTATGAAGAGATGAGCGGTGACATGTGCGCCGTCGAATCGGTCTTACAGCCGGAAGCGGATCGCGATACTCTGCTCAAACTCATCCGCCGTGTTCAGACGGAAGTATTGAACACGTCCGAGCAAGGCCGTGAACTCGCATCGCTCTACTACCGGGCGTCACCGTATATCGTCAAGGCGGTCACGTTCGACAAGACGAAGCGCCAGGCGGCCTATGCTGACTTGGTAACGCTCCGTCCGCTTCTTTCGGCACTCGTCGATGGGAAGAGCTATACGCTCACGAACGGGGATGCTGCGGCGATCAATCGCATGCACGCCCTCGTCAAATCGAGCGTACCGGGCGTACTCGCTGCGGATATCGAGGCGATTGCCGGTAAGATTGGGATGAATGGTCTCGCTGGGACACCGCTAAGTGATGTGTTCGGTAAAGTCGGTGTGACGGTGAAAACCGTCGACGCGCCACGCTACATCATCAAATACAAATCATCACCGACGAAGTCGATCGGTAAGATGAACGCGTTGCAAGACGTCTCGGCCGAGCGGCTCGACATCGGGCGACCGGGCGACCACTTCGCTCTCGTCGACGTCGAGACGGCGAGCTCGAAAATGCAGGCGACGGCGAAGTCGACGTTGTCGGCCGACCCGAACGTCGAATACATCGAGCCGGTCCAGTCGTATGAAGCGTTCGCGACCGACGCGAGCTTCGACTACCAATGGTCGATCAACCAGAGCTCTCTCCTGAAGCCGTTCGCCAACTCTGGCTTCGGACTTGACCGTTATGAGGCGCTGAAGCTCCCGTCACGGGCTATCAAAGTCGCCGTCCTCGATACGGGCGTCGACTATCGTCTGCTCGACTTGAAAGGGAAAGTCGATATTCAAAACGAGAAAAACTTCGTCGACCCGAACGGGGAAGGCGATGCGATCGATGACCACGGGCACGGCACGCACGTCGCCGGCGTCATCGGGGCGGCTCGTGACAACGGCGTCTCGATGCGCGGCATCATGCCGAACGTATCGATCCTGCCGGTGAAAGTGCTCGACGCGGGCGGTTCGGGTGAGACCGACCACATCGCGCTTGGCATCAAGTATGCGGTCGATGCCGGGGCCAAAGTCATCAACTTGAGTCTCGGTGGCGGCGAGAGCCGAACGATGGGCTACATGTTGAAGTATGCGTATGACCGTGGGGTCGTCGTCGTCGCGGCGACAGGCAACGACGGCGATTCGTCTGTCTCGTACCCGGGCTCGTCAAAATATACGATCTCGGTCGGGGCGACGAACACGTTCGGCCTCGTCTCAGACTACTCGAACTTCGGTCTCGGACTCGACGTCGTCGCACCGGGATCGAAAGTCGCAAGTCTTGTCCCGGACGGCAACGTCGTCTACATGGACGGCACGAGCATGGCGACACCGCACGTCGCGGCCGTCGTCGCACTCCTCAAGTCGCAGCACCCGGACTTGACCGTCGAACAAGTGCGTTCACTCTTGCAACGGACGGCGGACTCGATCGCCTTCTCTGGTGGTGACGCAGCAGAGACAGACGAGGAAGGCTACTCTGATATCGACTTTGAAGAATACGGTTTGAATCTTCCGAAGTATTATGACATCGTCAGCGGGTACGGGAAAGTGAACGTCCACCGCGCCGAGTCGATGCTTAAAATTAACGCGAACAATGCGAAAGCGACCGACAACGCTGCCGTCTTCAACGTGAAGGCGAAGTCGGGCACGATCGTCAAAGTGTATAACGATACGAAGCTAATCGGCAAAGGCACGGCCAAACAGGCGACAGCGGCCTTCAAGCTGAGTCCGCAAAAGGCAGGGACGGTGCTCCGTGTCGTCTATGAGAACGGTAACCTCGCCACTGGGGAACGCATCGTCGTCAGCGCAGGCAAGCGTCCAGGCCAACCGGTCGTGACGCGTCCTGTGAACGGGGCGAAGGCCGTGAGCGGGAAAGCGGAAGCGGGGATGACCGTCATCGTCCGCAATGCGAAGTATCAACTCCTCGGTAAGACAACGATCGGTGTTGACGGCAAGTTCACCGTCAAGACGCGCGCTTTGAAGCGCGGCGAGAAAATCGTAGTCCACGTCGTCGATACGAAAAATCGTGCTGGTAAGATGGCACAGTTGACAGTACGTTAATGAATGAGACAGGCGCATCCGGAGTTCCGGGTGCGCCTGTCGTGCGTTTTAAAGGACAAAACGTCGACTTCCTTCCATATAGATAGCAAATAAGCCAGCCATGTCGAGTGGTCGACTTTAACGTGAGCGCCTGGCGTGATTGTGGCGCGTGATGGTTTAGGTAGAAAGACCTTTTGGCTTCGAGCACTGGGGAAGAGGTCATAGATGTGTCTAGATACATCGCAGGAGGGTCACCATTTCAGAATTGAAGGACTGAACAAGCGACACAATGGATAACGAAGGACAATATGGATAATTGTGGTTTTAATAAAGAGGTCAATGTTTTTCGAGTTGGGAATAAAAAAGTTAAAAGATGTATGTTTAAAATCGATATTGTTAAATAAAACAAATAGTAATTAAATGGTAAAATAATGAGGTTAACCTCCAAAAACTCTAAAAAAGGCTTGAAATCAACAAAATACGACGTCTTTCGACATTTACAAAAAAGGGTAATTGAAAAATGAATTAAACTAAAATCTCCAAAATTCAAAAACGTTACCATTTTTGCGAAAAAAAACGCTTGTGTCGTTTGGAAGTGTTATGTATATTATGGATGTAAGGTTTTCCAAGAACAGTCTTGGTAAATTGTTCAAGATTCATTTCTTGAAAAAGCTTCTACCGGGGGAGAACGCTCGGTCTTTGGAAGGGTCAGTTACATAAACATTAGTACTTTATTCTCTCGTTATGGATACTCGACACGGCACGGAGATCAGCTGGCAAGGACGGTAGAAAAACCTATCTACCTTAAGGGAGGATTTACATCAGATGGCTAAAAAGAAACAATTCGTTACAGCGGCGGCAGCGTTCGCAGTAGCAGCATCAGCAGTAGCGCCTGCAATCACAGCAGACGCAGCAACACAAACGGTACGTCTTTCTTCAGACTACGTACGCTCAGGTAACCTTGACGCGACACTCGACAAGGAATACAAAGGCAGCGAGATCCACTGGTACAAATCTTCAGTCGACATGAACAAACTCGGCGTCTTCCAAACTGCTAAAGGCTTTGTAAAAGGCAAAGGCATTAAAGTTGAGAAGAGCGTTCGCGTCTTGAACTTCGCACAAGACATCCAACCTTCTGAAGAAATCGTTCTTGAGCAAGGTGTTCCTGCTTCTGGTCTTCGCATCCAACCGGTCCTCTTCGCAGACGGCAACCTCTACAACAAACCTGTATCGGTTTCAGGCTTCGAAACAGACAAAGTTGGCGAATTCGAAGGACGTTTCACATACGCAAACAAAGCGTACGGATCAGTTACTAAAACTGTTAAGTACAAAGTTGTTGCAACTAAAGTAGAACTTACTGAAGTGAAGAGCGAAGTTATGGACGACGTTCTCTCAGTAACTGCTGACGTTAAAAACCTCAAAGATGGCGAGAAAGTTGAACTCGTAATCTATGCAGGTCGCGACATGAATGCTGCACTTCCTGCAGTCGAAGCTGAAGTCAAAGACGGCAAGCTCACTGTTAAATCTGGTAAACTTCCAGCAGGTAACCACTCATTCATCCTTCGTTCTGGCGAAGTGAAGACTGAAGTTATGAACTTCGTTGTTGAAGCACCAATGGTTAAAGAAGTTAAGGCGATTAACGCTACACAACTTGAGGTTGCATTCAACAAAGCTATCGACAAGTCAACAGTCATTTCTTCAGGCAACGTTATTAACGCTAACTTCAAAGTTAACGGTGTTGCATTGTCAGGAACAAATGCTGCTGAACTCAGTGCAGATGGAAAAACACTAACAATCACACGTGGTACTGGAACTTGGGAAGGGACATATATGTTCTCAACCTTGAAAGATGCAATTAAAACTGTTCAAGGGAAAGAAGTTGCTGAATACAACCACGTTGTCAGCTACGAAGATACAGTAGCACCTACTCTTGTAGGAACTAAACAAGTTAACTCTAGCACAGTTAACCTTCAGTTCTCTGAACCACTTAAAACTAAGGGGACTGTAATTGCTAAGCTTGCTGATGGAAAAGATATCTCAAGCTACGTGACTTCAAGCGTAGTAGGATCAAATATCGAATTAGGCTTGTCTAACGTTAACGTCCCGGCAAACCAAACAATCTACATCACAGTAGTCGGAGCGACTGACTTCTCTGATAACTTGCTTGCAGTGAACCCTACTACTGCATCAGTAGTTAAAGGGAACAAAGATGGCGTTGCACCAACAGTAGCATCTGTAACACCAGTTAACGCGAAGAAATTTGAAATCAAGTTCAGCGAAGAAGTACAAAACTTGGCTGTTGGTGATATCAAAGTGAACGGCGTAGCATTAACTGCACCTGCTACACTTACACAAGACGAAACAGACAAAACGAAGTATGTTGTATCATTAGCAACAGCGGCTTCTGGTTTGACTACAATTTCTATCGACGCTTTAGCATTCACTGATTTGAGCGGAGAAGACAACGCAGCATACTCGAAGATTGTTAACTTTGTTGCTGATGAAGTAGCTCCTACTTTAACTTCTACAGTAGTTAAAACTGATGCAAACGGTAAAGAGTTCCTTCACTTCGTATTCAGCGAAGATGTTGTTAAGCTCCCTACAGGAAACGTTTCAATGAACGCATCTGAAGTCAACAACTTCGTAACTACACCAGCTACATTGGTATTTGCAGCAGGCGATCTTACTGCAGTTTCTGGCAAGTCAAATGAATTCACATTGGCTCTTGATAAACTTAAAAAATCAGGATCTGTTGACCTCGTTCAGGGAGCATCTTACACTGTCGATCTTCCAGGTGCGCTTGTAGAAGATACGGCTGGTAACGATAACGTGGCTAAGGCTTCGGCGTTCGGATTCAAACGTGGAACAGATGTTAACTCTTCTAAGCCAGAGTTAGATAAGTCTATCGATTCTGCTGAAGGCGGTAACTTAGTTAAAGATAACGGAATTCTTGTTGTGAGCAACAACACACTTAAAGTTAAGTTCAGTGGTGATATCGACGGCGCATCTGCTACAAACGTAGCTAACTACCAAGTAAACGGTGCTACTGTTAAATCTGCGACACTTAACGCTTCAAACGAAGTGACACTTACTCTTGAAGCTAACTCTAACCAATACACTGGAGTGCGTTCTGTAAAAGTTGCTGGCGTTAAGACTAAAGCTGGTGTCGTCATGAACGACTATGTTACTACAGAATACTTGAATGAAAACGTCAAACCTGTAGTTACAAAAGTAGCATTGACTTCAGTAACTCAAGACGAAGCATCAACAGTTGGTGTTGATGAATCAGCAACAACAGTTGCATTGTCATTCAGTGAAGCTGTCACTGTTGGAGCAGGTACTGATTTCGAACTCTTCATTGCTGGCGAAAAAGTATCTGGAGCTGTAATCACAACAGCTTTAGCTTCTGGTTCTTCAGATAAAGTAGTAGTTACAATTGCAGGTAAAGCTGTTTCAGCTTCTGATATCAATAAAGGCGCTGAGCTTCGTGCGGCATCTACAATTGACATTCAAGATGCTGTCGGCAACATCACTGCTACAGACAAAGCGGTAATTACTTTGTAATTCGCATTCGAAAAAAGTCACTCCTCCTTTATGGTGGAGTGACTTTTACTTTCAAATATATATTATTCCTCTGATACACCCTGACCATCACGGCTCAGGGTGCTTTTTTATATTCAAAGGAGGAGAAACGATGAAACCGAGTCAATCTGCAAAGCGTGTCGATATCGTCAGCATCAAACTCGTCAAAGAAGGGAGTGTCCGCTATAAGGGTCGGACCATCCACCGACCGGATGACGGCTATACGCTCATGAAAGAATTTTTAGATGGGCTCGACCGGGAGCATTTCCTCGTTGTCAGTCTCGACACGAAGAACCAGCCGGTCTCCGTAAACGTGTGCCATATTGGGAGCCTGAATGCGAGCCTCGTCCATCCGAGAGAGGTGTTGAAGGTCGCGATCCTATCGAACGCGGCCGCCGTGATGGTCGGGCATAATCATCCGAGTGGGAACACGGAACCGTCACGAGAAGACATCGAGGTAACGAAACGTCTGAAAGAGGCGTGTGAGCTTATGGGCATCCATCTACTCGACCATCTAATTATCGGCGATGAGACATATCGTTCACTCCGGGAGGGTGGTCATCTATGAACCCATCGGAAGAAGTACGAGACTGGTTATTCGAAGCGATACAGGAGTCTGGTAATCGACCGATGCCAGATACATGGTCGACGGAGGCGTTTACGCTCGACCTCGACGAGATTGACGAGGTATATGTGCCCCTGTCACTTCGAGAAGGGTTACCCGACCGCTTGTTGTTTGAGACGCACGTCGTGACGGACGAGACAGGAGAAGAGTGGACCGGATTTTTCGGAAGAAGGGTCTCGGACAAACAAGTTGTCTTACGTGTGTTGAGGTGCGGCGAAAAGAAGCTACTGGCGAAACGAGAGGAGGGGTGACATGACGACATTTCATCGATTGATCATCGACGGGGAGACGTACTATCGAGAGGTGAACGAGGCGGCAGACACCTATCACGGCGAGCTACTCGAACAGGAGGAGGTGATCGAGATACTGCTTGCCGAACACGTCTCACAAGAAATCGATGTGGACGGGGAGAAGGTGCGACGCTACATCGAATCAATCCCGACACCGCTATACCGACAGGTGGCCCGTGACTACCTCGACCATCTCGAGCGCATGGTCGAGTCGTATAACTGAGCTCACGACAAAAGTGCCACAGGAAGACCAAAAACTCACGACAGAAGTCATCGGAAAATGAGCTCTTCTGGAAACATGATGGGCCCGAAGGGAACTGGATGCGTTCTCACCATGGTAGCTCACGACAGAACAATAGAACTGTCGTCAGTGGGAAAGGGGGTGAGGCGTCGATGTGGGAACGTATCTTGGTCCCGGTGCTCGTCACGGTCATCACGGAGTTGGCAAAAGAGGCGGTCGAGGGCGACTGGGCGAAACGATTCAAATGACGATATGGACGCGGGGCTTTCGTGCCCCTCCGTCCGTGAAAGGGGGATATCATCAGATGATTGAAGACTTTATGCCATGGCTCGTCAATCGAGGTCTGGCCGAGAAGACGATCGAATCATACACAAGAGACGTAAGGGGATACTATCGGTTCTTGAAAGGTAAAACATTTAATGAAGCACAAGGTCATGAGCTCACACGTTTCCACTTTCTCCGCTATCGGGACGCGCTCGTCGAGGAACGATGGGCGGTCGCCACGATCAACAAGAAAATCAACAGTCTAAAAGTGTACAACGACTACTTGAACGAGAAAGGGATTGTCGAGGAAGCGTGTGTTGACTTGAGACGTGACCGGATACGAGTGGCATCGGGAAGTGACCATCAAGTGACGGCACTCAGCGAGAGAGAAGTCGAGCGTCTCCTTTTTTCCTCGAGGACACTAAAAAAGTAAGCATCCGGAACAAACTTGCCGTCTATCTATTGCTCTATACGGGAGTCCGTGTGACGGAATTAGTCAATATCCGTCTGAGCGATATCGACGGCTTGACCCAAGCCTTGATTGTGCGTAGGAAAAGCAACTCACTGCGGAAAAGCTATAATCCATGTGACAGAAAAAAACTGAAGAGAGAGTTACAGATACAATGTTCCTCTTACAATATGACGAGTATTGTCGAACGATTTATCGCTAAAATTAAGAAACAAATTTTCTTATATATGAAAATTGATTGTTCGGTCTATTAGTGTTTCGTTACAATTAGTTATGTGATTTTATTTAAAGGAGAATCAGAAAGACAGTAATAACTATAGTAATCTCAGGATTTAAAACATAATGACGAATTTCAAATGATTTTTTAATATTTAGTAACAAAAAAATGTGGAGGGAAGTTTAATGTATAAATTAGATGATATG
>NZ_LYTG01000030.1:0-10704 GCF_001816105.1 Exiguobacterium sp. SH31 | reverse complement strand
TCAGACTCAAATCCGAAGTGGTTTTGTACATTATCTTCTTACAAAGAATTTAATTTTCATGAATTAATACATCTTAAAACAAATTCTATAAAACCTAATGAATACATAGCAATTTGGGAATGGATTGTATTACTAGAAATTGCTCAACAGTGTGTTGCTGATCAAACAATGGATAATATTCACAAAGATAAACTCTCTGATTTTTTAGATAAAAACTTCAATGGTTTAAAGCTAGACATGAATAAAGTTATTGAGCTAACAAAGAAAAAAGGTATTGACGCTGGCGTGTTAAGTCTAATTAGATTAAACGCAAATAATAGTTCTGATACAAAAAGCGTTTCTGGTACTTATGTGGAGTATATTGAAGATTTAAAAGAAAATATTATACTAGCATTAAAAGAATCAGAGAATAGGTATACAGTGATTTTTGATGAACTCGATGATAAATTCAGAAATGATGATATTTATAAATCAAATATCACCAGTCTCATTAAAATCACTGATAAATTAAACGATATTTTCTTTAGTGAAGATATTAAAGTTAAAGTGATATTGTTGCTTAGGACTGATATTTTTTATATATTAAATGATCCTGACTTAAATAAAATTGAACAAGATGGTGCCTTAAAGCTTGAGTGGGGAAATACAATTAGATCTAATTCTCCTCTATTCGGAATGATTTTAAACAAAATTCAAAAATCTGTTCCTGAATTTGAAAATGAATCTCATGATTCTTTATTTTTGAAATTATTCCCTCAGAATATAAATAATAGAAAACCTAATGAATTTATACTTGGGCGCACTTACTTCCGGCCGAGGGATCTTGTAACGTATTTAAATTTGATCATAGAAGCATATCCAGACACAGCGTATTTTGGTTATAAAGGCTTTTTAGAAATGGAAAAAAGTTACTCTTCATACTTGTACAAGGAAATTAGAAATGAATTGTGTGGGCATATCTCTGATCAAAAAATTGATGATTCATTCTTGCTATTGAAACAATTTAAAAAAAATGAATTTACGTATACAGAAATTAAAAGGTATTTTGATAGTAAAAATGAAAGCTTTAAGAGTATTGAACTTGAGGAAACATTACGGTACTTTTTTGATTTTGGAGTACTAGGAAACAAGCAATATAATACACACAAGGAAAAAAATTTCTTTTCATGGGCGTATAGAGAAAATATTAAAATTGATTTTGACAAAACCTTTGTTGTTCATCTAGGTTTAAGAAAAGAACTTTCAGTTTAGTCGAAGTGAACGTGACGGCCGCCGTCGGACGAGGTGTAGAGTTAACGAAATCTTCAACAGACTACGATGATGTGACTCAGACACTCACATGGGAATCGGACATCAACTATCGTCAACGGAGCTTGACATCGCTCGAAGTCAAAGACAGATTTACAAACACACATGAATTAGTCGACGTCGAATTACAGAAATCGAACTCGATGCGGATGGGAAGAGAGCAATCGTACACTCGTACCGGTACCGGTCACCCTGTACTCACCCTCGGGGATGGCGTGAACGGGTTCGTGTTGACGCTTCCGAAGAACGAAACATGATACCGACTGGTGTGTCAGACAAAAGTACTCGACCGGGCAATCAAAAATCAATTGAGTCATCGCTTACTGTCTCGGAAATGACACGTGGTAGTGGAACCCAACAATATTCGGTCAGTACAACACCGACTCCAGAGAGGGATTATACGGTGGAAATTGAAGATTTTGATCTTGGCAGCTATCGTTTAGTTGAGATGTAAGCTCCGGACGGCTACGTCTTACCAAAAGAAGTAGTCACGTTCGAAATCAAACTCTAAAGCCCAGTGCTTCAAATATGAGACATTTCGAACGAGACGGTGAAACAAGTCAAGTTGACGAAACTCGAGGAGGATACGATGAGCGGTCTGAAAGGCGCGGTTTTCCAATTATTGAATGAACAGAATGAAGTCGTACGCGACAACGTGACGACAGGGGACGATGGAACGATTGCAGTCGAGTGTATCCCGATTGGTACGCATACGTTCGTTGAAAAGACGGCACCTGCCGGCTACATTCTTGATACGACGCGTCATACATTCACGATTAAATATGGCTGAGATACGGTGGGGCAAGTCAATATCGAATCGTAAACGAACGACAAAAATCGATCTACTTGATCGAAACGGATGTTGTGATGGGACTCGTTTCTGGTGATTATGCGTTGCGTTAGTCGAGACGAAAGCGCGGGCTATATGTTAGATTCGTCACTACACACCTTTACAATCAAGACCGGAACGAATGAAGTGGTGACGACCTCGTCACAGACGAGGATGGACGCATTGAAGTGACCGGACTCACGCTATGTGAGGATATGTTCACCGAAGTGGCTCCCCCGAACGGTTATCAGCTAGATGCAAGAGTGCATAAAGTTCGCTTTGACGTCAATCAACGTGAAGCAACCGTGACTGGTCTCGTCAGCAGCCCGTATACACTCGTTGAGACGAAAGCGCCAACTGAGTATTTGCTTGACGAGACACCGTGGACGATTCGCTTCAAAGCAGGTGGAGACGTATCGGTGCGACTCACTGTCGAGAATACCTGGACCTGGACTTCGAGTTTGGAGATGGCGATATCCCGGTTGGCTCTGGTACGCCAGACAAACCGACCTCGACACTCGACCGCCTCCCGTTCACGGGAAGCGCGACGTCGAACGGTCTCTTGGATCGGATTGCTATTTGCTAGTTTAGGCATTTGGCTCATCCGGTCTGGAAAAAGAAAAACTGTCTAAACGAAAAAGCTGACACTGCGTCTCAATCGCGGTGTCAGCTTTTTCGTGTTCACATCGGTACGATGATTTGTTTCGTCTGTTTGTTCGAGAGCGTATACGTCACGACGTAGTTCGTACCGATTGCTTTGACGCTCGTCTTCGTGATGGTCGTCTTCGACTGATCGAGCCGGATGAGCGTCACGTAGCGGACGTCTTTCCCCGTATTGTACGAGATGACTTGCGCCCGCGGTTTCCACTCGTAGTCACGGACGGCGACGAAACTCGTGCTCGTCCGCATCGACGTGCCGTTCAAATTCAGCTGCATGAGCTGCACCGTGCGACCGTTCGTATCCCCATACAAGACGTTTTGGGTCGCAATCGAGCTCTTCAGCAGTTTCAATCCTTCGGCGAGATGGAACCGTTGGACGTATTTCGCTGACGCAGGTCCCGTGATTTTATCATAGACGACGAGCGTCTGTGCCTTGTCATAGACGAGCGTGCGGCGGTGGGTCGCGCCTTTGCCGATCAGCTTGCTTTCACCGATGGCGAGGCTCGTCGGTCCGGTGTTCTTCACCGTGACGATCCGGCTCTTACCGCGCATAGCGGCGCTCAGATCGAGGTTCTCGCCGTCCCGGTGCACCGTGTTGTGGGCGTCGACGCCGAAGACGCGCTGGCGCTCGGGCCGGTTCGTATAGCCGTAGCGGCCCGTCTCGATGATGAAGTCGCGGCCGAGGCCGTATACGTCGATCGTCAAGTCGTCGGCGTGCTTATGGGCGCTCGAGTAGTAGCCGGCCGTCATCATGACTTGCGTTGCCTGGGTGAAGGCGCGCGGCGGGGCCGACCAATACTCGCGCATGAAGCTGTACTGCGTGCCGATCCGTTTCAAGACGTGCGGCGGCTTGACGCCTTCCGTCCCGCGCGTGAGCGCATAGGCGAGCTCCGGGTAGTCGTCCGTGTCCGGGATGATGCCTTTCGTCCGGATGGCGCCCGACGTGTCGCCGAAGATCGGGAGCGTGCTGTTCGGTTTCAGCATATACGTCAGCTGCTTCGGCATGTCCTCCATGTTGGCCATGCTCGGTGGGAGGACGAACCGGTTCGCCTCGGCCCAGTCAAGGAAGCGGGCGAACGTGTGATACATGTACGACTGATAGCCCGGCGAGTGCTCGAGGTGGACGGCGTCCTTCGAGATGCTGTGGGTGATCTGTTTTTGCAGGCGCGTATTGGCGAGCGTCTGCCAAGCTTGGCTACGGTCGAACTCAGGGAACGTCTGGGCGATGGCGGTCAACGCCATGTCTTGGAAGATGCCGTGGTTATGGTACGTCTTATAGAAGCTTGGCGTCGCGAGGAGCGTCCCGTGTTCGTGGAGCGTCTTTAATAGGAGACCAGTGAAGTTTGCGTCCTTATGGAGTGACGTCTTTTTATACACATCCCAGAAGTTCAAGAGATGGAAGGTCCGGATTGACGTGCCATGGTCGTTGTACGGCCAACGGAGTTGTTTATAGTTCGCGATCGGATGCGCCTTCGTCCAGCTTTTGATGACGCGCTCCCCGTACTTCAAATAGGCTAGATTGCCCGTATCGTTATACGCTTGTGTCAACTGGTTGAGCACGGTCAAATAGTGAATCTGGAACGGGTACGAGTTGCTTTCAGACGCTGGGACGCTCCAGTTGAACGTATCGACGTTTTTCACCGTCAGACGAAACGGTGCCGTCTGGATGTACCAGTCACCTTGGAGCGCGCGGTCAGCGTACTGTTTCGCCCGCTCGGGACTGATCACTTCGTACTCATACGGGATGTGCTGTTTCGTTGCCTTCACATAGTCGTGGGCGATTTGGCGCGTCGCCGTCGCATTCATGCTTGACGCCGACAACGGTGAGGCGAGGAGGAGCTTCGCTTCACTTTTTTTGATCATGATTTGTTTCGACCCGTCGACAGCGATGTAATACCAACCCGACGGACGGACGACTTTATACCGCTTCGTCACCGGGTAGGCGGTCACAGGCGTGATCCGGTTGTTCTTCATTTCGTAGACGGTCGCGTTCGGGACGGACCGAATATGGAACGGTGTCGCTGAAGACGCTTCTGCGGGTTGCGCCGGGACCGTTGTCACGACGGCAGCGCTGAAGATGACGAGCGCGATTAATTTTTTCATAGGATCCCTCGATGGTGGTGGATTTGGATTGACTTCTTTTTTTAATACTACCATTAAAGGAATCGATTTCCTTATTATTGAAAATGCGAGGAATGCATGGTGAGAGAAGATGAAAACCAAGACGATTCAAAGAGAGAACCTCAGTGAATGTCTTGGTTTTTTTGTGCATCATTTCGATTAGTCGAGATTGATCCGATTGACCGCATTTCGTAGATGGTTTTCTTTCACCCGGATATAACGCCGCGTCGTCTTCGGCTCACGATGCCCGAGCAACTCGGATAAAGTCGTCTCCATGACCCCTTGTTCATACAGGTGGGTCGTGAAGGCGTGGCGCAGTTTATGTGACGTGATCTTCTGTCCCATCACGTCGCGCGCGGCGTTCGTCAAATGACGGTTGATTGTCGTCTTACAGATGGTGGCCCCGCGCAAGGACGGAAAGACGAGTGGGGAGTCGACGTGTCGTCGTTCTTCCTCGAGATAAGTCTGCATGATGGCGTAGATCATGTCGTTCAACGGGACGATACGCGACTTCCCGGCCTTCGACTCCCGGATTTGGATGCGCCGCTCGTCCAAGTCGACGTCACCGAGCTCGAGCGTCCTTACTTCATTGATGCGCATCCCGGTATGGAGCTGAAGTGTCAAGAACGTCCGGTACAGCGGCACGTCAATCGCGTCGATGATGGCGAGGATCATCCGCGGGGACGGTACGTCTTGGGGGAGCGGATCGTTTACTTTCACCCGGAGCTGGTGGAACGGGTTGTGTGTGACGAGCTGTTCGGCGACAGCCCAGTCATACAATCCGCGCAGAGCGCTCAAATAGTTGTTGATTGTCACGGGCTGACAGGATTTGTCGCGGAGCGCGTCGATGTAGGGCATGACGTCTTGACGCGTCTTGAAGTCGTCTAATCGGCTATCAGGACCCATGATGTCGAGGAAACGGTTGAACTTGTAGTCGGCTTGATCGATCGTGTTTTGGGCCTTTCCGGTCATGCGTAAAAAGTGGAGGTGTCGCTTGACAGCCTCATCGATTCGAATCATGATCTCATTTCTCCTCGTATTTGTTGTCTTCGCGAAGCATCCGGTGCAGCTCGGCTTTATAGGCACGGAGCCGGCTCGGAGAGTAGCCGAGCGCATCCTCGGTGCCGTGAAGCAAATGGCAGAGTAAAGTGTAATGACGGTTTGGTAAAGTCTTTTGCTTGTCGCTGAGCCAAAGGGAGAGCGGCATCGATTCTGGTTCAATCTGTTCCGGGAGGCACTCGCTCGCGATTTCAAAGACGAGCGTTTTCGTCTTCGTCGCCCGGTAGTTGAGGATGGCGCCGCGCACCCGGATGTAACAGTACGTCTTTGATAGCGTCTTCCCGTCTAGGATAGCGCGCCAAAGAGCGATGCGGGCCGCTTGGGCACAGTCGTCGGTCTCGTTTTGATGGATGTTTAGCTGGCGGATCACGTAATAAATCATCGGTTCCCAATCGTTCAGTTGTTGGTCGATCTCGTTCATGGTCGGCTGCTTTCTCGCGCGCGTTCAAGTTTTCCTAGGTGGATACAGCATAATGGTTGTTATGCTGTTTTCGCACCTCACCAATCGCATTGTTTCGTCACGGCAAGCGTTATGTATAACATCCCGGAAACACGAAACAAGCGCTAGGCGTTGTTTCACCTAGCACCCATTTCTCTATAACAACCATTATAGGAGGGTGGTATAAAATCGATGTTAATTGCATTAAAAGGGAAATGATAGCCACTTTTTATTGTTTATTCTTCATTTATTGGATACAATTTACAAATGACAAACTTTTGGAATTGTGAGGCAAAACATATGAACCGATTCAATCGCCAGATCGCGGCCGTCCTACTCGGTGGCACGCTCCTCTTGTCGCCGCTCGCGGCCGAGGCCAACTCGGACTTTAACGTCCGTGTCGCCCCGAAGACGACGCTGCATCAGATGAAAGATAAGAAAGTCGTGCCGCTCCAGACTGTGAGCACGACGCGGGAATACCGCATCGTCCGTCCGTCCGGCTGGTACTACCTCGCCATGTCCGGCGGCAAGCAAATTTATGTGAAGAAGAGCCAGGCACAGGTCGTCCCGGCCCGGTCGCTCACGAAAGCACGGCTCACGAGCGCGGTCAACCGTTCGCTCGTCCACGACTATATGCGCGGGACTCCCGGCCACGCGCCGTACGAGTATGACCGCTTGACGACGGAGCAGGCAAAACAGTTCGCCGACCGGGCGCTTCGTGGCGACTGGTACATCCCGACCGCGCCGAACCAGCTCCTCGTCCCGAACATCGACACGTTCAACTGGCATAAGGACGTGCCAGCGGTCGACAGCACGTCGTATCCGTTCCAACTCCATTACTTGACCGTGCTCAACCAGTTGACACAGGCGTACAACGACTCAGGCGACCTCGCCTACTTAAAGTACGGCGAACGTCTCATCAAGAGCTGGACGACAGCACACCCGGCCTCGAACTATAAACGTCTCAAGTGGGGCTATAACGACCAAGGAACGGCGATCCGCGTGTTCCACCTGTTGAACTACTGGGACATCTATAAGAAGACGTCGCTCCACAAGGACCCGGCGTTCACCGAACTGATGCTGAAGACGATCTACGAACACGGCGAGATCTTGGCATCGCCCGACTTCTATAAGTCGCGCCACAACCACGGTATCTTCCAAGACATGGCGCTGACCGCCATCGCCCAGAGCTTCCCGGAGTTCGACAAGAGCGGTGCGTGGCAGTCACTCGCGAGCACGCGGCTCCAAGCACAAATCTCGCATAGCATCTCAGCCGACGGCATCCATCTCGAGCATTCGCCGGGCTATCAAGTGTACGTCTACCACACGTTCGGCCGCTTCCTCGAATGGGCCGAGGCGAACGCCTTCACATTGCCGTCGCGCATCGAGGACATTAAAGAGATCCCGGTCCAGCTCGCCTACATGGTCAAACCGAACCGGACGTTGCCGATTTTCGGCGACACGGCCGGACATTTGCGGGCGATGAACATCATCCCGGGCGCGGCCGACTATCCTGAGCTCGCCTACGCCGTCAGCGGCGGGGTGGAAGGGACCGAGCCTGCACTGTTGACGAAGCAGCTCGGTAGCCAGTACAGTTTCATGCGCGAATATTGGGCGAAACCGCCGCAGACGTTCTCCGGTGCGACGCAAGTCATGATGACGGCCGGGTATCACTCAAACGCCCATAAGCACGCCGACGACCTGAGCATCGACTTATACGGGCTCGCCCGCGACTTCATCGTCGAGACGGGACGCTACGGCTACACGAACCGCCCGGAACGGCGTGAAGTGTTCAAAGTCGAGGCGCACAACACGGTCCACCGCTACGGCGAAGGGCTTGACCTTGGCGCCGACATGGTCGGCAAGAGCCGCATCGTCTCCGTCGAGGATCTTGGTGCGACGAGCATCGCCATCGGTGAGAGCGAACTCGTCGGCAAAGGCGGGGTGCATCGCCGAACGCTCGTCTACGACAAAGCGAAGACGCTCGTCGTCTATGACAAGATCACGTCTCCTGAGCCCGACATGTTCGTACAGCGGTTCCACCTCGGGGACGGGTTGAACTTGTCGCGCGGTTCGATCGACCAAAACGACGTCCAGTTCCGCGACTCGACGCGCCGCACGATCCAACTCATGCAGCTCGAGACGGACGAGGACTCGTACATGTCAATCCAGCCGAGCCACTTGTCGGTCCGTGACTTCGAATGGAAGCCGCGCGAGCAGGTCGTCTCGGTCGAGTACGGGACGGACGTCCGTTACATCACGCTCATCCGGATCGACCGGACGAACACGTATATCGAGCAGGCGGACATCGAGGAACGCGAAACCGAATATGTCGTCACGTATACGGTCTCGAACGGAGAGACGGGAACGATGACGATCCCGAAATGAATGAAGCCCGGCCTCGTGCCGGGCTTTCTGTTATTTACCGGGAGTTTTCGTTGTATCCTATGCCCTGTTCAGGTAGAATTTTCAAGTAATGAATGGAAATGAAGTGGGGGACACGATGGAACACTCAATCTCTAGACAATTCGTCAGCCAGCTCACGCCATGGGCGAGCAGCGACTGGAACGCCCGGCTCGCACCGGGGACGATGTTGTACCAATGGAAAGGCAAGCAGGTCGTCCCGTACATGCGGACGAGCGCGACAACTGAATATCGCCTGATCCGACCGTATGGCCGCTACACGATTGTCCGGTCACGGTCGCGGCAACTTCTCGTCTTGACGTCTACAGTTGAGCTCATCCTGACGCGTCCGCTCACGAAAGCGAGGCTCGGGGGCAGTTTGAACCGCGTCCTCGTCCATGACTATATGCGACAGAAAGCGGCGTACACTCCGTATACATATGAACGGTTGACGGACGACCAAGCTGTCACGTTCGCCGACCAGACGCTCAATGGGGACTGGTATATCCCGACGGCACCGCACCGCATCCGTGTCGACGACGTCGAGTCGTTCGACTGGGAGCGTGACGTCCCGGACGTCGACAGCAAGTCGTTCCGCTTCCAGCTCCATTACTGGACGACCGTCAACCAGTTGACGCGGGCGTACCGGCAAACCGGTCGGCTCGATTACCTCGCCTACGCCGAGCGTGTCGTCCTCAGTTGGACGAAGCGGTATCCCGTCATGCGCGCCGACCGCGTCGCCTATAACGAGCACGGCACCGCCGTCCGTGTCTTCCATCTGCTCAGCTTTTGGGACGCGTACCGTAAGACCGAGCTCCATCGCGACCCGGGTCTGACCGAGCGCATCTTGAGCGTCGTCTATGATCACGCGGTCTTATTGGCGTCGCCGACGTTTTACCGGATGCGCCATAATCATGGACTGTTCCAGGACATGGCGCTGCTCGCCATCGCCGAGACGTTCCCCGAGTTCGACAAGAGCGAAGATTGGGCCCGCATCGCCCGCGCCCGGCTCGATGACCAGCTCGAGACGAGCCTGTCTGAGGATGGGACCCATCTCGAGCACTCGCCGGGGTACCACGTCTACGTCTACCATACGTTGGCCCGCTTCAGTGAGTGGGCGGGCTTGAACGGCATCTTGTTGCCGCGCCGCTTCGAGACGATCCGACACATGCCTGCGCAGCTCGCCTATTTTGTTAAGCCGAACCGGACGCTGCCGATCTTTGGCGATACGAGCGGACATATCCGTCCGTTCGACATGGTCCCTGATACGCGCGACTTCCCGGGGCTCGCCTATGCGCTCAGCGGCGGGACGGAAGGGAGTCAGCCGACCGAGCTCGTCAAACGGCTCGGGACGCAATACGCCATCATGCGCGAATACTGGGCACATCCGAAACGTGTTTTCAGCGACGCGACGCATATCACGATGACGGCCGGCTATAACGGCTATGCCCACAAGCACGCCGACGACCTCAGTTTAGAGCTGTACGGCCTTGGTCGTGATTTTATCGTCGAGACGGGCCGCTACGGCTATACGGACCGAACCGAGCGCACCCAGGCGTTACGGGTCGCCGCCCATAACACCGTCCACCGGCTCGGCGAAGAGCTCGACTTGTCGGTCGAGAACATCGGACAGAGCGGGATCGTTTCGGTCGAACAAGATGCGAAGACTAGCGTTGCCCGCGGCGTCAGCCGACTCATCGGGAACGGGGCGACGCATGAGCGGAGGCTCATCTATGACAAAGCGCGCACGCTCCTCGTCTATGACCGGATCACGTCGCCTGAGCCCGACCTGTTCGTGCAGCGGTTCCACCTCGGAGCAGGCCTCGAACTCGTCGCAGGATCGGGGACCGCGCGTGACGTCTTGTTCCGCGACGTGAACCGGCGC